>RFFY01000677.1 GCA_003697065.1 Actinomyces sp.
CCTCAACCCCTGACCTCCACCCCACCCCACCCCACCGCGTTCTGGCTCCCGTATCACCCGCCGCGCGGTCGCCACGGGCGCCAGAACGCCAACGAGGGTGAAGACGAGAGCTCAAGCGGCCCGGTTCACCACCGACGATCACCGTGTGAATAACTTCCGGCACATGAGCTCCACAGCCCCGGCGCGACGCGGCCTGTGGGCCGCGCTGGCCACACTCGCCCTGCTCCCCACCCTGGCCGCCGCCACCTCCCCGGCCGCCGACGCATCGCCAACCCACCTCGCACCCCAGGCCACGACCACCTGCGACCGGATCGCCTGGCGCGGCTCCGACGGCACCACCACCCAGATCTGGACCGCCGATGCCGACGGCACCAACCGGATGGTCCTGTCCACCGTCGGAGCGGGCACGGACCCGACGGCGAACGTCCGACCCGTCTGGTCGCCCGACGGGTCCAAGATCGCCTGGACCGGCAACGGTGTCACCACCGAGGCCGTGTTCGCCGCCGATGCCGACGGGTCCAACCGCGCCGAGGTGTCGGCCGTGTCGCCCGATCCCGACCCCATCTTCAGCGGTCCCGCCACCTGGAGCCCGGGCGCGACCGGGATCGCCTGGACCGGCTTCGACAGCGCCACGAGCACGACCCAGACCTTTGTCGCCAACGCCGACGGCAGCTTCCGCACCCAGCTCTCCGATCCCGCCACCGCCGCCAACGAGCAGGCCTCCTGGTCGCCCGACGGCACCCGGATCGCCTGGGTCGGCCTCGACGCCGCCAGCCTCAGCCACATCTACGTCGCGACACCCGACGGGTCGAGCCGGACGACCATCGACACGGTCGGCGATCCGCCGTACCCGACCGGCAACACCACCCCCGTCTGGTCGCCCGACGGCACCCGGATCGCCTGGGAGGGCAAGGACACCACGGGCACCTACCAGATCTGGGTCGCCGCCGCCGACGGGACCGGCAGGGTCCCCGTCTCTTCCGTCGAGGCTGGGACCGATCCCACGCTCAATGCCCTCCCCGCCTGGTCGCCCGACGGTACCCGGATCGCCTGGCAGGGCGAGGACACCACGGGCACCTACCAGATCTGGGTCGCCGCCGCCGACGGAACGGGCCGCACCCCCGTGTCCCCCGTGGGTACCGACCCCGACCCCACCGCCAACAACTCCGTCGTCTGGTCGCCCGACGGCACCCGGATCGCCTGGGCCGGCTCCGACGGCTCGAACGACCAGATCTACGTGGCCGCCGCCGACGGATCGGGCCGCATCGAGATCTCGACAGTCGGGTCGGGGACCGACCCCGTCGGCAACTTCTTCCCTGCGTGGTCACCGGACGGTTCGAAGGTCCTCTGGTCGGGCTACAACGGCACCACCAAGCAGATCTACGTGGCCGCCGCCGACGGCACCGGGCGCATCGAAGTCTCCACCGTCGGTCCCGACCCGGATCCGACGGAGAACCTCGAGCCGGTGTGGCGGCCGCGGGTGGGGGAGGTGTCGGTGGTGGTGTCACCGGTGGGGTCGTTGACGACCGGTGATGCGGTGTCGGTGACGGTCACGGTGACAGCGGCGTGCCCCCAGGGGGCCACGACGGTCACCGGGCTGTCGCTGGCGTGCGTGTCGAACCCGACCGTGACGACCTCGGCGGGGTCGGTGTCGGCATCGACGTGGACCCTCGACGCCCTCGATCCCGGCGTGGCAGCGA
>RFFY01000678.1 GCA_003697065.1 Actinomyces sp.
CGGTCGCCGTCGAAGGTGAGCACGGTGTCGACCACGTGTTCGAGGACGCGCGGCCCGGCCAGGCCCCCCTCCTTGGTGACGTGACCGACGAGGAGAACCGCCGTGCCCCGCCGCTTCGCCTCGCCCACCAGCAGGTGAGCGCAGTGACGCACCTGGGCGACCGATCCGGGGGCCGACTCGAGTTCGGGGTCGGCGAGAGTCTGGACGGAGTCGACCACCAGGACCGCCGGGTCGAGCTCGTCGAGGTGGAGGCGCACGGCGGGAAGCGAGGTCTCCGCCACCAGCCACAGGTCGGGGTGGACGGCCCCGATGCGACCCGCCCGGCCCCGCACCTGGGCCGCCGACTCCTCGCCCGTCACGTACAGGACCCGGTGACCGGCGGAGGCGAGCGAACCGAGCACCTGGAGCAGCAGGGTGGACTTGCCGACGCCGGGCTCGCCGCCGACGAGGGTGACCGAGCCCGCCACGAGCCCGCCGCCGAGCACCCGGTCGAGTTCGCCGACCCCGGTGGGCAAGGTGGCGGCGTCCTCGTCGACGACCTCGGCGATGGGCAGGGGCTGGTGGGCGGGGGTGACCGCCACCGCCCCCACCGTCGCGCCCGAGCGGGTGACCGTCTCGGCGTCGAGGGTGTTCCACGCCCCGCAGGCGCCGCACCTCCCCGCCCAGCGGGGGGAGGTGGCACCGCACTCGCGGCACCGGTGCACCGTCCGTGGTCTGGCCATGACCGCACCCTAGGGACCGGGTACGACACCGGACGGGACCGTCACGGACCCCGCCGGCCGGATCACGCCGGAGACGCCACCTCCACCACGGCCCGGACGTGGCGGTGGTCGCTGCCGGGCGCCGGCCCGACCTCGTGCTCCAGGGTCACCAGACCCCGCACCAGGATCCGGTCGAGGCGCAGCACCGGCGGCCAGCGACGGTTCGTGGGCCAGGTCCCGCGCCACCCCGAACCGGTGACGCTCGCCGTGTCGGTGAACCGGTCGAGGAGGCGGGCCAGGGGCCGGTGGGCCTCGGTGGCGTTGAGATCGCCGGCCACGACCAGAGGATCGGCCAGACGCCCGGGCACGTCGGCGAGGTCGGCGAGCTCGTC
>RFFY01000679.1 GCA_003697065.1 Actinomyces sp.
GCCGGTGTCGTCGCGTGGTGTCCGCGGTGTCTGGTCGGGCGCCGTCATGGCGTGACCTCCCGGGGGCGGTGTAGGCGGTGTCTGGGGGTTGTCTCGGGGCTGTCTCGGCGGCGGGGCCGGCAGCGGGGCGGTGTTGGGGCCGGCTGCGACACCGTCGCGCCTCGTGTCCTCCAGACTCGGGCGCGGCACCGGGTCCGCCTAGGGTCGTAGGTCCCCGGCCGGGGGGAATGCCGCTCGGTCGCCCTCGGCGGGAGAGGGGGAAGCCGAGCCGCTCAGTCGCCGTCGACGGGGAGCTCGTCGGGTGCCAGAGGCGTGTTGGAGCGCAGGTAGGCGGCCAGCTGCTCCCGGTCGCAGTCGGGGCACAGGTACACCAGGCGCATCGACTGGATCGACAGCTGGGTCCCCCGTGACTTGTCGAGGATCGCCCGGTAGGCGGCCCGGACGTCGTCGCGGCCGCAGGTGGGGCACCGCGGGGTGAGATCCCGGTCCCAGACGCAACCGCAGGATCCGCAGGTGACGGTGATGGTGTCGCCGTCGCGGCTGCCGAACAGCTCCTCGTCCTCGTCGCAGCGGGGGCAGCGCACCAGGGCCATCCGGCGAGGATACGCCGCACGCGTCGACGGGGCCGGAGGCGTCGAGCCCGCCGGCGTCCGCTCTCGCCGGCGTCGGGGCGGCGGACCCGACCGCGCCCCCGGCGGGCGCCCGCGACTACGGTGCGGCGACGTGGATTCGGTGCACGTCGACAGCCTCGACCATCTCGTGCTGCGGGTGCGTGATCCCGAGCGCTCCCTGGCCTGGTACCGCGACCGCCTGGGTCTGGCGCCCGAACGCGAGGAGGCGTGGCGGGCGGGCGAGGTGCCTTTCGTGTCGGTGCGCATCGACGCCACCACCGTGATCGACCTGCTCGAGACGCCGCCCGACCAGCCCCTGCATCCCCGCACCGGGGTCGACCACATCGCCCTCGTGGTGGACCCCGGCACCGATCTCGCCGCCCTCGCCGAGGCGGCCCGTGCGTCGAGCCCGGACGGGTCGGGGACCGGCGGGGGACCCTTCGACGTCGTGGGCGGGCCGGCCCGCCTGTGGGGAGCCCGGGGCTACGGCGAGGGCCTCTACGTCCGCGACCCCGACGGCCACGTCGTGGAGCTGCGGGTCTACCCCGACACCGTCACCCCGGAGGAGGCCCCGTGACCGTCCCCGACTTCCGCACCGTCAGCGTCGAGGAGCTCGCCCGTCGCATCCGCGCCCGCGAACTCACCGCCGCCGCCGTCACCGACGCCGCCCTGGAACGCATCGCCGCCGCCGACCCCGTCCTCAACGCCTTCGTGGCCGTCGACGCCGAGGGGGCGCGGGCCCAGGCGGCGGCCGTCGACGCCCGCCTCGACGCCGGCGAGACCGTCGGTCCCCTCGCGGGCGTACCGCTGGGGGTCAAGGACCTCGAGGACGCGGCCGGCTTCGTCACCACCAGGGGCGCGGCCATGCACCGCCACGACCCTCCCGCCCCCGTCGACAGCACCGAGGTCGCCCGTCTGCGGGCGGCCGGTTGCGTCGTGATCGGCAAGACCAACACCCCCGAGTACGGGTGGACGGCCGACACCCACAACCCCGTCTTCGGTGCGACCCTCAACCCCTGGGACACGAGCCGGTCCCCGGGCGGGTCCTCGGGCGGCTCCTCGGCTGCGGTGGCCGCCGGTCTCGTCCCCCTCGCCACCGGCAGCGACGGGGGAGGCTCGATCCGTATCCCCTCGGCCCTCACCGGCCTGTCGGGCCTCAAGCCCAGCCAGGGTCGCGTCCCCGGTGGGCCGGCGCCGATGGGCACCCTCGACCTGTCCTGTGTCGGGCCGATGGCCCGGCGCATCCGCGACGTCGCCCTCGCCCTCGACGTGGTGGTCGGTCCCCACCCCGGCGACCTCCGCTCGATGCCGGCCCCTCCGGCGCCGTGGCGCCCGGCCCTCGACGACCCCGAACCGCCCCGCCGGGTGCTGTGGGCGCCCTCGTTGGACGGCCTGGCGGTCGACGCCGAGGTGGCGGCGGTGACGGCGGCGGCCGTCGAGCGCCTGGCCGACGCCGGCGTCGACGTGGTCGAGACCGGGGCCGTCATCGAGCACCCCATCGGACCCTTCGCCCTGCTCTTCTTCGGCATGATGGTGCCCAGCCATCGGCCCTTGTACGGCACGCCGGCGTGGGCGGAGGTCACCCCGGGCCTGGCTGCCATCCTCGAAGGTGCGTTCGAGCGGGTGACGGTCGCCTCCCAGGCCGAGGCCCGGGTGGCGGCCCAGGCCCTGTCGGTACGGGTCCACGAGGCCCTGGCGGGCTTCGACGCCCTGCTCACCCCCACCGTCGCCGGCCAGACCCCCCGCTCGGGGGCGCCGGGCACCATCGACGGGGTCGAGACCGAACAGTGGGTGCGCTTCACCTACCCCTTCAACCTCACCCGCCAACCGGCGGCGTCGGTGTGCGCCGGTTTCTGCGGCGACGGCATGCCGGTCGGGCTCCAGATCGTCGGCCCCCAGACGGCGGATCGGCGGGTGCTGGAGGTGGCCGCCTTCGTCGAGGACACCCTCGCCCTCGACCCCGTGGCCCCCCTTCCCGGCTGACCGTCCCGGCTGGCCCGCTCTCCCCGGCTGACCGGGTTTCCCGGCTGGCCGTCCCGGCTGGCTGTCCCGGTTGGCCGCACCCGCCGGGGCGCAGCCGCGTGACGAGGGCGGAAGTGACTGCCACACTGAGACGGATGTCACGAAGCGGGCGTGTGGTGCGGGTCGCGGTCCGGACCGCGGTCTACGCCGCGGTCACCATCGCCGTCGCCTTCGCCCTGGCCTGGCTCGTCGACCGCTGGCCCGCCGCCGGCACCGTCGTGACGGGCCTGGCCGTCGTCGCCTGGGCGGCGACCCTGTGGCGGGTGATCCGGGCCGAAGACCGGGTGCGCACGGCGGCGGCCATCGCCGCCACCTTCGTCGTCTCCCTGCTCGTCGTCTTCGCTCTCGACGCCCTCATCGGCGGCGGAGGCCCCGGCGGCGGCCCCGGCGACACCGCGGTGGGGGACGCGGCGGACGCGGCACCGGCGACCACGGCCCCGACCACCACCGTGCCGGCGACCACGGCCCCGACCACGGCCCCGACCACGGCCCCGACCACGGCTCCGGCCACCACGGCTCCCGTGACCACGGCTCCCGCGACCACGGCCCCCGACACCACCCCGCCCGACCCCGGTCCGGCCCTGACGGTCTCCGACCCCGCCGGCGACTGCGCCTGCACGAGCGGCGACCTCACCGGGGCGGGCCTCGAGCTCGACGACGGCACCCTCACCGTGCGCCTGGCGGGCGACCCCGGGGAGCGGGTGTGGATCTGGACGGCGGCCGCCCCCGGTGAACCCCGCCGCCTCGAGGGCGCCGAGCTGAGACCCGACGGCGCGGGTGGGGTCCTGCTCGTCGTGGACGACCCGGGTCCGGGCCCCTGGGCGCTGGTGAGCTCGGGCGGCGACCGCATCCCCGACCTCGGCTACCTCGACGTCGACGCCCGGGCGGTGACCGTGGGCGACCAGGGTCCGGTGGCGGCCCGTCTCGAGCAGGCCGTGGCCGAGGTGCAGGCCGCTCTGCCGGCCCTCTCCGACGACGCCGCCGCTCTCGTCACGTCGCTCCTCGCCCGCCGCCACCTCGACGGCACCACCACGGTGCGGCGCACCCTCGTCGACGAGCCGGACCGGGTGGTCGAGGTGACCGAGGCCGTGGCCTGGCCCACCTTCGGTCAACGGGTCCGGGTCGACGGCGCCGTGACCGGCGCCGCCGTGCAGGGTCCCGCGCACGAGACCGTCTGCGCCCCGGGGGGCCTCGGGGGTGCCGGCCTCACCTGCGGGTCGGCGACCGTCCTCACCACCCTCGACGCCGCCCTCGCCGTCGTCCGCCGGCCCGACGCCCTCGTGGTGGAGCACCTGCCCGACGCCATCCACGAGGGCGAACCCGTCCCCTGCGTCCGGGTGACCGCCTCGCCGCCGGGCGGCCCCTCGGTCGGTGTCACCTGCTGGCGAGGCGACGGCGTCCTCGTCCTTCTCGACCGGCCCGGACTCGACCGGGTCGAGCTGCTCACCCACGACCCCCGACCCGATCCGGCCCTCCTCGACCCGGCGGAGGTGAACCCGTGAGTGACCCCCACCTCGTCTACGCCGACTGGGAGGCACCGGACCCGCCGGCCCTGCCCACCGGGGACCCCTATCCGGCGGCCCGCGCCCACGATCCCTCCACCCACGCCTGCCGCGACTGCCCCGCGTGCATCGGGGTGCACGTCACCGCCGTCGAGAAGGCCGAGGATCTGACGGCGGCCCAGGACCCCGCCGCGTGGGAGGCCTACCGCAAGGCCCTCGTCGATCCCGTCCAGGCCTTCTTCGACTTCGGTGCCGCCGTCAAGCAGACCGCCCGCGACTGGTGGACCGTCACCGGCCTGCGCGTCCTGGGACTCGAGCGGGCCCTCGCCGCCTTCTGGGACACCAACGGCGACCTGCTCGACGGGACGGTCGCCGCCAACCGGGTGTCCTTCGTCCCCCGGGAGGGATGGCTCGAGGTCGACCTGGCCCCGGGCCTGCGGGCATGGGTGGCGAGCGAGGCCGACATCGACGCCGCCCGCGCCGCCGTCCAGTCGGCGATGCTGAACGAGCAGCTCGCCGCCCTGAACGCCGAGTACAACGCCGCCCTCGCCGAGAACCAGAAGGCCGCCGCCGCCTCCCGGGCGGTCGACGCCCACTACGAGGCCGCCTTCGCCGAGGCCCGGGCCTGGATGGACGCCATGGTCCAGCGCTGGAACGACCATGTGCGGACGACAGCGGCGGCCGAGCGACGGGCCCGGGCCGCCTACGAGGCCTGCCTGCGCCGCTGCCGCACGGTCGCCCGGATGGTGAGCGACGCCGCCGTCTGGCTCCTCGCCGGGGGCCTGATCCTCGCCGGGACCGGGGCGGTCGTCGCCGGCGAGCCCTTCGACACCGCCACGGTGGTGACCGTCGCCGCGCCCCCGACCGTCGAGGTGCCGGCCCAGTCCGGCCCCGACGAGACCCCGTCGGAGGCGGCGGGTCCGGTCGCCACACCGGCCCCGGCGGGTACCGGGAGTCCCGCCGCCCCTCCGGAGCTCACCGCCGACGAGGTCATGTGGGACCGCTACCTCGCCGAGGTCCTCGGCCTCGACGGGGGTGACGAACTCGTGCCCTTCCTCGACCCCGGCGTGGTCGGCAAGTTCGCCCTCGATCCCGTCATGGTCCCGATCCGTTCCTCGTACTCCCTCGAGACCCTCGACGAGCGTGGTGTCGTGTCCGAGCTCGGCGATCCCCTGCCCGTGACCGCTGCCCGCACGGCCGTGCTCACCCTCCGGGAGCCGGCGGCGGACGTCCCCTCGATGCTGGCCGAGCGCTACGGCCCCGACGTCGACCTGGTGATCGGTCCGGACGCGCCCTCGTCGGGCACCGCCGATGAGCTGGTGGCGGTCGGCGCCACCATCGACGCCGACCTGCTCGACCCCGCCGTGTGCGAGGGGCGCTGGATGTCGTTCACCGCCGTCGTCGACAGCGCCGATCGGGGGCCCGAATGGGTGCCCGATCCGGCCTTCCCGGGCGACTACTACCGGGGCGGCGACACCTTCGCCAATTTCGACATCGTGAACTGCGAGCCTCGAAGCGGGCTCGACGCCACCGACGACGGTCCGACGGGTATCGCCTTCGGCGCGCCCAATCCCGGGGTGGCCCTGATGACCGTGAACGAGGGCACCACCGCCATCGCCATGGTCCTGCCGCCTGAGGTGGCCCGCGCCGACGATCCGGTCCGCTTCGTGTTCTCGGAGAACCTCGACGGGGTCCCCTACAGCGAGACGACCGCCCGCCACCAGATGGTGCCCGACGCCCCCGATCCGGCGCCGGCGTTCGCGGCGGGTACGACGACGGCGGACTGCGACTTCGGCCTCGTCCCACCCGAACCGGCGCCGACCGACGGCGGAGGCGCCACCCCGGCGCCGACCTCGTCCCTGTCCGGCGCCGGCGGCGGGGGTGGGACCCCGCCCACGCC
>RFFY01000680.1 GCA_003697065.1 Actinomyces sp.
ACGCGGCGGGCGGGTCCGGGGATCGACACGGCGGGATCCTAGGAGAAGGGAACCGGGCCGGGACTTCCGCCTCCCGGCGGCCCGCACTAGCTTCGCCCCCATCATGAGTGACACGACCGACACCCCGGCGCCGGCGGAGGCACCCACCTACTCGTCCATCCTCTACGAGGTCGACGATCCCGTCGCCGTCATCACCTTGAACCGGCCCGAGCGCCTCAACGCCTGGATCCCGGCCATGGACGGTGAGGTCCGCGACGCCGTGGCCCGGGCCGTCGCCGACCCCGCTGTGGTCGGGATCATCGTCACCGGCGCCGGGCGGGGCTTCTGCGCCGGCGCCGACATGGCCGCCCTCGACGCCGCCGCCTCGGCCGATCCGGCGGCCGCGGCACGGGGGGCGGGGGCGGGGAACGGCTCGGGCTCGCCCACCGCCGGCGCCGACGCCCCCTGGGTGAGCGACCAGGGCGAGTTCGGGGGACGCTTCACCTACCTGCTCGACGTTCCGAAGCCCGTGATCGCCGCCGTCAACGGCCCCGTGGCCGGGATGGCCTACTCGCTGGCGTTGTGCTGCGACCTGCGCTTCGCCGCGCCCGAGGCCCTCTTCATCACCGCCTTCGCCCAGCGGGGGCTGATCGCCGAGTGGGGGATGAGCTGGCTGCTGCCCCGTCTGGTCGGGCCGGCCGCCGCCCTCGACCTGCTCTACTCGTCGCGCCGCGTGGACGCGGACGAGGCCGAGCGCCTCGGCCTCGTCAGCGCCGTCGTCCGCGACGGCGATGTCGTCGAGCACTGCCGGGCCTACGTTCGCGAGATCGCCGCCCGGTGCTCGCCCAGCTCCCTGGCGATCATGAAGCGTCAGGTGAACAGCGAGTTCCAGGCCGGGGTCGGCGAGGCGGAACGCCGGTCGCAACGCCTCATGGCCGAGAGCTTCACCCGGCCCGACTTCCGCGAGGGGGTCCGCTCCTTCATCGAGAAGCGGCCGCCGGCCTTCGCCCGGCTCGGGGACGGCGCCGCCACCCCGCCGTCGGTGTAGGCGTCCGGCGTCGTGACCGTCGCCGGTGTGAGCGTCCGGCGGGTCGGGCGGTGTCAGGCCACCGGGGTGTCGCCCCAGGCGGCGACCAGCTCGGCGCTGGAGACGAGGGTGGCGACCATCGCACAGGTGCCGGCCAGGACGGCCTCGCCGTACTCGACGGGTAGACCCACGACGGCGTCGTCGACCACCACCACCTCGTAGCCCCGGTCGGCGGCGCCGAGCACCGCCCCGACCACCCCCAGGTTGAGGGAGACGCCCACGACCACGACCGTGCGGATCCCGAGGTTGCGCAGGATGGCGTCGAGCTCGGTACCACTGAACGCCGTCACCCCGTGGATGCGCGCCACCTCGATGTCGCGGGGATCGCGCCCGACCTCGGTGACGAGCTCGACACCGGGCCGGCCGTCCTCGGTGGGACTGTGCCCCGTGCGCTCCCGGGCCCGGCGCAGGAGGGCGAAGAGGCGGGTGTTGTGGGATTCGCCGGCCCCGTCGGGTCGGTGGCGCACGGTGGCGTGGACCACCCGGGCGCCGGCCCGCCGGGCCGCCCGGCACACGCGGCCGGCGGCGTCGAGCACCCCCCGGGCCCGGGCCACCTCGCCCAGCTCGGCGATGACGGCGTCGGGACCGACGACACCGCGCTGGAGCTCGACGGTGAGGACCGCCGTGTGGTCGGGGGCGACGAGCTCGGCGAGGGGCGGACGGGCCACGCCCGGACGCTAACGGGGATGGGCGGCCCGGCGCCCGTCGACGATCCCGCGGGTCACAGGTGCACGGCGGCGAACGACTCGACGAAGGAGGCGGTGGCGGTGGCGTCGCGGGCGGCCGCGGGGGGCGGGGCGACCACGACGACGGTGGCGCCCAGCTCGGCCAGCCGACCGAGGCGGTCGCGGTGGCGTTCGACGTCCCGCGTGGGGTCGACCAGGGTCGGGTCGGTGTAGGGCACGACGATGTCGAGCTCGCCGAAGCGATCGCCGGCGAGCTCCGCCAGACGCCCGATGCGTCGGGCCAGGTCGTCGGGTCCCGTGACGGCGGGGGAGCGGACGGTGCCGAACAGCTCGGCCGGCCCCACCAGGGGCATCCACCCCCGGGCCCGGCGGGCGACCCGTTCCAGGGTCCGGTGGGCGTTGCCTCCGATCCAGATGGGGATGGGGTCCTGCACGGGACGCGGAAGCCCGATCGTGCCCCGACAGGTGAAGTGGGTGCCGTCGTAGTCGAAGGGCTCGCCCGACCAGTGACGGGGTAGCACGTCGAGGGCCTCGTCGAAGAGCAGGTTGCGTTCGTCGACGTCGACGCCGAGGGCGCGGAACTCGCCTTTCAGGTAGCCCGTGCCCAGCCCGAGGACGAGACGCCCGCCCGAGAGGGCGTCGACGCTGGCGGCCGTCTTCGCCAGCAGGCACGGATTGCGGTAGGGCGCCACCGACAGATAGGTGAGCAGGCGCAGGCGCTCGGTGACGGCCGCCGCGAACGACAAGGCGACGAAGGGATCGAGGCTCTGGTG
>RFFY01000681.1 GCA_003697065.1 Actinomyces sp.
ACCGTCCACATCGGTGTCGTTCGCCAACACCGCCACCACCACCGACGTGTCCTCATCGGTCGCGGCGTCGTCGTCCACCGCCACCGGCGCATCGTTCACCGGCTCGACCACGAGGGTCAGCACGGCGCTGGCGCAGTGGCCGCCCTCGTCGCACACCTGCCAGGTGACGGTGACGGTGCCGTGGAAGTCGGGAGGCGGGGTGTAGTTCCACTCCCCGTCGGGGTCGAGTTCGAAACCGTCGGGCCCGTCGAGGACCTCGAAGGTCAGCTCGTCGTCGCCCTCGTCGCCGTGGTCGTCGTCGCCCTCGTCGCCCTCGTCGCCATGGTCGCCGTCGCCGGAGTCCGGGCGGGTGACGAGGTCGGCGAGGTCGCCGTCGGCACCGCCGTCCTCGTCGAGGACCACCTCGTCGTCGGCGGCGGTGGGGGCGACACCGGCGATCGAGACGTACAGGGTGGCCTCGGCACAGACGTCGGTGTCGGGGTTGCACACCCGGTAGCGAATGGCGGCCTCGTGGCCGGCATCACCGGCCCGGGGCTTCACCCGGATCCGGTCACCGCCCACGACGCGGGCCCGACCCTCGAGATCGACGGTGTCGAGGATCTCGACCTCGGCCTCGTCGAGCAGGCCGAAGTCGTCGTTGGCGGTCACGTCGACGGTGACGGGATCGTCGACGCTCGTGTCGGCCCGGTCGTCCTCGGCCACGGGAACCGTGCGGTGGGGATCGACGGCGTCGTCGACGCCGTCGTCGTCGCTGTCACGGTCGGCGCAGTCGGGGACCCCGTCACCGTCGGTGTCGTAGGGCAGGGCGCCCCCGGGTTCGGGGGGCTGGACCTCCACGTGGTCGGGTACCCCGTCACCGTCGGTGTCGGCCTCGGTGTGGTCGGCGATGCCGTTGCCGTCACGGTCGAAGGGATAGGTTCCCGGCGCCCAGACACGCTCGGCGGGGATGTCGGTGAAGGGCCCTCCGTCCACGCTCCAGCGCAGGGTCATCGCGCCCTGGTAGGCCGGGTCGGCCCAGTAGAGCCGGAAGGGCACCCCGGGGGGCGTCTGGCACACCGAGTGTGGCAGGGGCAGCTCGAAGGTGATGGTCGCGGGCACCTTCCAGTAGGCCCACCCGGTGCCGATCTCGCTCAGGGTCGAGCGGTCGGTGCTGGTGGACGACCAGAAGGACTGGAGGTTCTGGCGGTAGGTGCCGTCGGAGGCCAGGTTCGACACCTGCAGGACCACGGACCGGGCACCGGGAGGCAGTTCCACGAAGCCGTCGTAGATCACCCAGTCGCGAGCGTCGCTGGCTCCGCCCGCCACCCCGCAGGGCAGGGAGCGGGTGGTGTCGTCGATGGTGATCCCGCCGGCCACGCTCTGGCGGCACACCACCTGGGGGCCGCCGGGGATGGCGGGGAAGCCGTCGCCGTCGACGGCGCTGAAGTGATCGGTGAGCG
>RFFY01000682.1 GCA_003697065.1 Actinomyces sp.
CTCGTCCGCGGTCGGCACACCGGACTGGCCGGTGCCGCCGGTGATGCCGGTGGCGGCGGTCATGACGCCGCGGGGCTGACCGGTGCCGGTGCCGGTGACGAAGTGGGCACCGGAACCGTTGCCCAGAGCCTCGCCGCCGCGGCGGGCGAGGTAGCCCGCCAGGTCCACGCCCGAGTCCTGCTCGAGCTCGGTCGAGACCTGCACGCTGAAGCCGTACTTGTAGGCCCCGAGGGTGACCTGGCCGAAGGCCGGGTCGGACTCGCTGATCGCCGCGCCCTCGGCGATCAGCGACGCCGTGGGGTGCGTGGTCGTCTTCGGGATCTGCAGCGACTCGCCGCCGTCGGTCTCGATGACGGTCACGTTCGTGCGACGGATCGCCGAGTTCTCGATCATGTGCTCGCGCAGCTGACGCAGGAACGAGGTCGGCACGGTGTTGCCGCCCGCCGTCGCGGTGCCGACGGTCAGGTCGCGGAACTCGTGCGCCCGGACCTCGCCGGCGACCATGCGACGGATGATGTCCAGGTCCGACGGGGGGTCGTCGGCGCGCTGGTCGGCCTCGGCCGGGCGGGCGACGTCCTCGTAGCGGGCGCGCACCTCGGCGGCCTCACGGTTGCGACGCTCGGCCGCGTCGAGCTCGGCGATGCGGGCATCGAGAGACTCGATCTCGGCGTTGAGGCGCTGCCAGGTCTCGTGGGCCTCGCCGGTCAGGTCGTCGCCGGACGCCTCGACCGCGTCGAGGTGGGCCTTGGCCTGCTCCCAGGTCTTCGCGCGGCGCTCGATGAGCTCACGCAGCAGGGGGGTGGACATGGTGTCTCCTTGGATCACGGGGCCGCGGTCACGCGGCGGGAACGGGACGCCTCATCAGGTCGAGGCGGGCGCGGGCGACGGACAGCGCCGGAGTCGACAGGTGCCCCGCCGGGGGCGGCCCGTCGGGGTCGGGTGCCGGGACACCGGCGGCACGACCCCCGTCGGAGAGCTTGCAGTCGCACACCGCTTCACGGACCTCGGGGTGCCGGTCGAGGAAGTCGCGGAACTCCTCGACGGCGTCGCCCGGATCGACGAAGGTGGCGAAGGTCAAAGCGGCCCGCTTGTGCGACGAGCGCATGCCCGCGGACCGCAGCATGGAGTCGACAGCGGCCAGCGAACGGGCAGCGGCGGTCGTCTGCTCGAAAGCCGGCATCGTCACCGGCCCGGTCTCGAACAGCTGGGCCTCGAGGATGCGTCGCAGGGGACGCTCGAGCCCGTTGTCGTCGGTCGGCTCGGTCCACTGCTCGCGGATCACGCGGAACCACACCGACGACCCCGCCACGTCACCGCGCATCACCTGGGCGTGCGCCGAGACGGCCAGCGGGTCGTCGGGGTTGATGTCGACGCTGTAGTGCAGGCCCTCGGGGACCTCGACCAGGCGGAGGGTCCCCGCATCGGTCGACCCCAGCAGGCGGGACGGGTCGTGGTTGAACATCGACAGGATGCGGCGGCCGTCGGAGATCGTCTTGCGCCACGCCCCCGGCGCCACCTCCTCGTCCCAGGCCGAGAAGAAGCCCTCGATGGTGGTGCGCTGGTCCGCCACCGAACCCAGCCCCTCGATGACGGGAGCGTCCGCGGTACCGTCGCCGACGTCGGCTGCGGCGGCGCGGACCTCCAGGGCGCCGAGCATCCCGCGCTCGCGTTCCTGGGTGATGTCGTCGAGTGTCGTCATGGCTGACTCTCCTGGGCCGCGGGGGCCTGGTCGGTCTGGTCGACGGTCGCCGCGAACGGCGGCCACAGGGTCCGGTCACCGTCGGGCACCGGCGGCAGGTCCTCCAGAGCGCGCACCTCGTTGACGGTGCGCCACCCGGCCCGCAGGGCCGACTCGTGGACCTTGACGCGTGCGGTGGCGTCGGTGCGCAGCAGCGCCGAGCGGTTCACGCGCACGAACTGGGGGCGGGGCAGGTTCGACGTCCACGCCTCCTCGAGCAGCACCAGCCACGGATCGACCGAGAAGGCCAACAGATCGAGGCTGCGCTGCTCACGGTTCGCGTAGGTCACCGACGAGCCGCGGGCCGAGCCGCCCAGCACCTCGACCGGCAGGTCGAAGGCCCGGGCGATGTCGTTGACGACCGCCTCCTGGGTCTCCAGGAACTGCGACTCGTTCGCCGGCACCTGAATCGGCGTGTAACTCACGCCCGCGCCCAGCACCGCCGGTTCGCGCTTGCGCTTCATCGCCGCCATGAAGCGGCGCTTCATCGCCGAGGCCTGCTCCTCGTTGATGACCTGGTCGGTCGACAGCACCGCCGAGGGATGCGCGCCGTCACCGAACCAGCGGGCGCCGAAGTTGCGGGCCGCCAGAGCGAGCCCGAAGGTTTCCTTGTGGCGCTCGAGAGGCGCCAGACCCACCGAGGATCCGGGGCGCACGTGCTTGCCGGGCAGGTGCAGCAGCTCGTCGGGGCCGACGCGCCGGCCCGACACCTCGAAGACCGGCGGCTTCAGCGTCGAGGTCTCGACCACCCGCACCGTCGTCGGGTCCAGCCACTCGACCGTCGTCGGCCACCCGGCCGCATCGCGGGTCAGCACCAGGCCGTAGGCGTTGCCCCACAGCAGCCACGACACCATGAGCTGGGCGCGCCACACCCGCTGCGACACCACCGACGACGGGTTCGCCACCAGCTGGGGCGGAGGGTCGACCGGCACCGGCCGGGCGTTCGGCACCCGGCGGAACACGTCCACCGGCAGCGTCGACGCCAGGTCCGCCAGCAGCGACACCGCCCGCGACACCGCCGACAGGCCGACCGCGGCCTCGAACGACACCCGCTCACCCGACGCCGTCGGCTGCCACGACTCGTCCCCGGTGATCCACGCCGAGAGATCCACGGCGCGTCGTTCACCGGCCCCCGCCCGGGGGCGCAGAAGGCTCACGAGTGCACCTCACCGACCCACACGAGCGCGGCGCCGGCGACCAGCCAACCGGCGGGACCCCAGGCGAGGGCCGCGCCGATCGTGATACAGGTCAGACCGACGACCTCGAGGGCCGTCATCACGAGCTCGCGCACGACGCGCCTCCTCAGAACACCTGGGTCGCCGGGTCGACCTCGATCTCGGTCCGGATGGCGCCGACCGCGAGCGTCACCGCGACCAGCGGCGAGATGTCGACGTCGCTGTTCTTGCGGGACCACAGCCAGGCGCCGTC
>RFFY01000683.1 GCA_003697065.1 Actinomyces sp.
CTACGACACCCGCATCAGCGGGGCGATCTTCGCCGGGCCGGGCCGGCCCCTGTGGCTCGGCCGCGCCCGCCGCCTCGCCGATGCCGCCCAACGCATCGCTTTGGCCCTACGCGACGGGGGCTGTGTGGTGTGCGGGGCGCCCTTCGCCCACACGCATGCCCACCACGTCGAACCCTACGCGAGCGGTGGCCGCACCGACATCGACCAACTCGCCTCGTTGTGCGCCCACTGCCACACCCAGGTCCACACCGGGTTCATCCGCCTGAGGCGACGCACCGACGGCACCTGGCACCCCCTGCGCATCGACCCTGGCGACGACCCCGTCCCGCTCGGGTCGGGGCCCGGGGCGGCGCGGCCGACTCAGGCCCCCGGCGACCAGAGGGGTTCGGGGATCTCGCGGCCGAGGGGTTCGCCCCAGCGGTCGCGGTAGGCCACCTCGTGGGCCGGACGCCGCTTCGCCACGCCCCATCGACCCAGGGGGTAGCCCATCGGCACACAACAGACCATGCGCCAGCCCTTGTCCGCCGGCACCCCGAGGATCTCGAGGACCTCGTCTGCCTTGACGGCGAGAATCGTCGTCAGCGACGAACCGACGCCCTCGGCGCGGGCGGCGAGCATGGCGCTCCACACGGCGGGAAAGATCGAGCCACCCGTCGTGTCACCGCGGTCGAAGGCGAAGAAGAGCAGGGGGTAGGTCTCGAAGTTGGCGGCGGCCCAGTCGACCGAGCGCTTGATGGCGGCGAGCTGCCGGCTCTCGGGGGCATCGGGATCGGCGTCGACGGCCGCGAGCCGGTCGGCGTAGATGGTGTCCCACAGGAAGTCGATGGCGGCCCGGTAGTGGGGCGCGATGCGGGCGACCTGGTCCCGGTCGGTGACGAGCAGGAAACGCCACTGCTGCATGTTGCCCCCGCTCGGCGCCCGGATGGCGGCGTCGAGGATCCGGTCCTGCACCTCGGTGGGGATCGGATCGGGACGGACCCGGCGCATGGCCCGGGTGGTGTAGAGAGCTTCGTAGACGTCCATGGGCTGGCTCCTCACCTGTGCTGGATACCTGTGCTGGGTGTCGGCGAGCGGGGCGCGGCGCGGGTGCGGGTCTCGGCGTGGGTACGGATGTCGGCGGGCGGGGTTCGCTTGCGGGCCGGGTGGGCGCCGATCAGGGACCGGAGAAGACCTGGC
>RFFY01000684.1 GCA_003697065.1 Actinomyces sp.
ACGAGGATGTCGCGCCGGTGAATGCCGGCGCGGTGACGGTGGACGCCGGCGACCGTGTCGACGAGGGTCAGGGGTTCGTCGCCCAGGACGGCGGCCACCCCCGCCGGGGGTCGGGGCTCGAGGTCCGTGCCCAGCGTCATCCGGCGCTCACCGGGATGCGGGGGCGGTGACGGGGCGGTCGGAGGATCTCGACCAGCTCGCCCGACAGGTGGTGGGCCGCGGCATCGGTGACCCGGACCGAGGCGAGGGTGCCGGCCCGCAGGGGCCGTTCGGTGGGGAAGTGCACGAGGGTGTTGCGGCGGGTGCGCCCCGTGACGAGACGCTCGTCTCGCTTGCTCGGACCTTCGACCACGACCTCCTCGAGGCGGCCGAGCCGTTCCCGGTTGGCCGCCAGTGCCGAGCGTTCGACGACGGTGCGGAGACGCTCGTAGCGGTCGACGGCGACCTCGTGATCGACGAAGCGGTCGACGAGCTCGGCGGCCTCGGTGCCCGGTCGGGGCGAGAACACGAAGGTGAAGGCCGACTCGAAGCGGGCCTCGGCCGCCACCTCGAGGGTGGCGGTGAAGTCGGCTTCGGTCTCGCCGGGGAAGCCCACGATGATGTCGGTCGAGACGGCGAGGTCGTCGACGGCGGCGCGGGCGGCGGCCAGTCGTTCGAGGAAGCGCTCGGCGGTGTAGCCCCGGTGCATGGCGGCGAGAACGGCGTCGGAACCGGACTGCAGGGGCAGATGGAGGTGTTCGCACACCGCCGGGGTGTCGGCCATGGCGGCGATGGTCTCCGAGCGGAGGTCCTTGGGGTGGGGGCTGGTGAAGCGCACCCGTTCGATCCCCTCGACGGCGCCGACCGCGCGCAGCAGATCGGCGAACAGGGGCCGGATCCGACGGTCGGCGGCCCACCCCGGCCCGCACAGGGCGACGTCGAGGTCGGCGTCGTCGCCGGGGGCGGCGTCGCCGTCGAGGCGCCGACGACCCCGGGTGAGGTCACGCCCGTAGGAGTTGACGTTCTGGCCCAGCAGGGTGACCTCGCTCACCCCCGAGGCGGCCAGCGCCCGCACCTCGTCGACCAGCTCCCCGAAGGGCCGGCTCACCTCCGGGCCCCGCACCGAGGGCACGATGCAGAAGGCGCAGGTGTTGTCGCACCCGATCTGGATCGTCACCCAGGCCGCGTGGTCGGTCTCGCGCCGGGCCGGCAGAGCCGACGGGAAGGCCTCGGCGTCATCGCGGGCAGTGGCCTCGAGGATCTCGACCACCGGGCCGTGCTCGGCGGCCCAGCGGACGAGCTCGGCCGCCCGTCCCACGTTGTGGGTCCCGAAGACGACGTCGACGTGGGGCGCCCGCCGGCGGATCTCGTCGCGGTCCTTTTGGGCGAGGCAGCCGCCGACCACGATCTGCAGGTCGGGGCGGCGGCGCTTGAGGGCCTTGAGGTGGCCGAGGGTGCCGTAGAGCCGGTTGTCGGCGTTCTCGCGGATACAGCAGGTGTTGAGCACGATGACGTCGGCCTCGTCGACCTCGTCGGCCCGCCGGAGCCCGTCGGCTTCGAGCAGTCCGGCGATTCGCTCCGAGTCGTGCTCGTTCATCTGACACCCGAAGGTGCGCACGACATAGGATCGGGCTGGGTCGGGCATGCTCACCAGCCTAGGAGACGGGCGGGACCGACGGGCCTGCGGATCCGACCCGAGACCGTGCCGCCGACGACGCCGACCGCGACGTGATCCCACCCGATTCCACCCCTTCCCCACCCTCGCCGTCGCTCGCCCCCGACGAAACCGGGCCCCACACCGAGTCCGCCCCTGTCTTGCCCGTCCGTCGTGGCGCCCTCCTCGTGGCCGTCTGGCTCGCCGGCGCGGGCGTCGTGCTCGCGGCGGTGGCCACCACCCGTCCCGACAGCTGGGCCACCGTCCGCACCCGGCTCGTGGGTCCCTGGGCCGTCGACATGGCCGACTGGTTCCCCCCGCCGGCCGGGCGGATCCGTGACCTCACCCTGGTGCTCGTCGTCGTCGCCCTCGACGCCCTCGTCCTCGGCCGACGCGGTGCCCTGGCCCGCCTCCTCGCCCTCGGCCCCAGCGCCCGCCTCGACGTGTTCACCTGGCTGCTGGCCTTCGTGAACGCGGGGCTGGTCCTGCCCGTGGTGCTCACGGCCGGTCTGGCTGCCGTCGGACCCTCCTGGGCCGCCGCCCGGGGTCCCGACCTGTTCGGCTGGCTGAGCCATCCCGCCCTGCGCTTCGTCGTGGTGGTGATCGCCATCGACTTCCTGCGCTACTGGGCCCACCGTCTCCAGCACCGGAACCGGATCCTGTGGCGCTTCCACGCCATGCACCACACCGCCACCGAGTTCACCGTGATCACCGGCCGGCGCATCCACCCCGTCGAAAAGATCGTCGACCTGACCATCGTGACGGTGCCGCTCGCCCTCGTCGGGGCCTCCCTGCCCGAACTCGTCGCCGGCATCGTCGTGGTGCGCCTCATCGACCTGCCCCAGCACTCGATGCTCGACTGGACCTACGGTCCCGTGGGGCGCTGGCTGCTCTTCTCACCGGTCGGGCACCGCATCCATCACTCGCCGCACCGGCACCAGTGGGACACCAACTTCGGGGACCTCTGCCCCCTGTGGGACCACCTGTTCGGCACCTGGTACGACGGCGACGACGTCAACACCGAGATCGGCCTCACCGGCTCGCCCCCCGCCGGGATCGCCGCCAGCCTCCTCACGCCCTTCGGCGAGGCCTGGGATGACCTCACCGGGCGTTGGCGACGACGCCCGGCGGCGCCGCGGGCCTGACCCCGCCCCCCGCTCCCGTGCGAACGCGGACGGAACGGGGGGCACGGGCGGGACGGGACGACAGGCTCCCCCGATGAGGGTCAGTCGTCGAGAGCGATGGGCAGGTCGTCGGCCTCGTCGAACTCGTCGGTGAGGTCAACGGCGTCGGGCTCGGGCTCCGGCTCGGGATGCACGGCCTTCCAGACCCGATCGGTGATCTCGACCATGATCTCGGGGTTCTCGCGCAGGAAGTTCTTGGCGTTCTCCCGCCCCTGCCCGAGCTGCTCGCCCTCGTAGGTGTACCAGGCACCCGACTTCTTGACGATGCCCTGCTCGACGCCGAGGTCGAGCACCGACCCCTCACGCGAGATCCCGGTGCCGTACATGATGTCGAACTCGGCCTGGCGGAAGGGTGGGGCGCACTTGTTCTTGACCACCTTCACCCGGGTCCGGTTGCCGACCACCTCGACCCCGTTCTTGATGGACTCGATCCGGCGGATGTCGAGACGCACCGACGAGTAGAACTTCAGGGCCCGCCCACCCGGCGTGGTCTCCGGCGAGCCGAACATCACGCCGATCTTCTCGCGGAGCTGGTTGATGAAGATGCAGATCGTCTTCGACTTGTTGAGGTTCGAGGTCAGCTTCCGCAGGGCCTGGGACATGAGGCGGGCCTGGAGCCCGACGTGGCTGTCGCCCATCTCGCCTTCGATCTCGGCCCGGGGGGTCAGGGCCGCCACCGAGTCGACGACGACGACGTCGAGAGCACCCGAGCGCACGAGCATGTCGGTGATCTCGAGAGCCTGCTCGCCCGTGTCGGGCTGGGAGATGAGCAGCTCGTCGATGTCGACCCCGATGGCCTTGGCGTAGACCGGGTCCATGGCGTGCTCGGCGTCGATGTAGGCGCAGACCCCGCCGTTGCGTTGGGCCTCGGCCACCACATGGGTGGCGAGGGTCGTCTTGCCCGAGGACTCGGGCCCGAAGATCTCGGTGACCCGCCCCCGGGGCAGGCCCCCGATCCCGAGCGCCAGATCGAGAGCCAGAGCGCCCGTGGGCACCGCCTCGATCGCCATCGTGGATTTCTCGCCCATGCGCATGACCGAGCCCTTGCCGAACTGCTTTTCGATCTGGCTCAGGGCCATGTCGAGGGCCTTGTCTCGTTCCACCGTTGCTCCTGTCGTCGAAGGTGGTCGGGGGATGTGGGACGAACGCTAGAGACGGGGTGTGACAGTCTCGTCCCGGTCGTCTCGGGGCTGCTCTTCCTCGGGGTGCTGTCTCTCGGGCTGCTGGCCCTCGATCTGCTGGCTCTCAGGTCGCTGGCCTTCGGTCTGCTGTCTCTCAGGCCGCTGCCTCGGGTGGTCGCAGTCCATCGTGATGACAGTACTGTAATTCCGAACAGGCGTTCGTGGCAAGCATCCCCACCGATCCACCCAACCGAGCCCGCCGGGGCCACGACGACGCGACGACCCCGGCGGGCGCGAAGATGGCCCCCATGACCGGCACCCCCTCTGACACCAGCTCCCCCGACGGCACCGGCCCCGTGGCCTTCTCCGACGACGAGCTCCGCGCCCGCCTCACCCCCCTGCAGTACGAGGTCACCCAGCGCGCCGGCACCGAGCGCGCCTTCACCGGCGTCTACTGGAACTGCCACGACGAGGGCACCTACCGCTGCGTCGTCTGCGATGCCGTGCTGTTCAGCTCCGACACCAAATACGACTCCGGTTCGGGCTGGCCCTCCTTCTACGACGTGTGCGATCCCGACGCCGTGGAGATCCGCATCGACACTAGCCACGGCATGGTCCGAGAGGAGGTCGTCTGCGCCCGCTGCGGCGCCCACCTCGGCCACCGCTTCCCCGACGGCCCCCGTCCCACCGGCCAGCGCTACTGCATGAACTCCGCCGCCCTGCGTCTGGAGCCCCGCTCCGGCGACGACGCCGACGCTCACTGAGGTCGAGCGGTCCGTGGGGGCGTCACGCCTCGCCCGTCTGGCCCTGGCCGCGGCCCTGGTCGCCGGCGCCTGCGGTGGCGACACCGCCGACAACCCGGCGGCCACCGACGACCCGGCCGCCGCGTCCGCCGAGCACACCGGCCGCACCGAGGTCGTCACCGACGACGGCGAGACCCTCGCCGTGTGGATCCACGGAACCCCGGCCACGAGCCCGGCCACGGTGGTGCTCGCCCACATGCGCGGCAGCGATCACACGAGCTGGGAGCCCTTCGCCGCCCGCCTCGTCGACGCCGGGTTCGCCGCCGTCACCTTCGACTTCCGGGGCTACGGCGAGTCGACGGGCGAGCGCGACACCCGCCTCGACGTCGACCTCGCCGCCGTGGTGGCGGCGGTGCGGGCCGCCGGTGCCCCCGTGGTCGTCACCATCGGGGCCTCGATGGGCGGGACGGCCGTGCTGGCGACCGCCGACGAGCTCGACGTCGACACCGCCGTCGCCCTGTCGGCCCCGGCCCGCTTCGGGGACCTCGACGCCTCGGCACCCGGGCTGCCCGCCGACCGTCTCGTGCTCGTCGCCGCCGCCGACGACCACCCCTACGTCGACGACCTCGGCGCCATCGCCGCCGCCACCGGGGCCCGCCTGGTCGTCCTCGACGGATCACGACACGGCACCGGCCTCTTCGCCGACCACGGGGACGAGCTCACCCGCCTCCTGCTCGAGCTCGTCGAGACGGCGGTCGCCACCTGAGCCCGACGCCCGCACCGCCCCTCACCGT
>RFFY01000685.1 GCA_003697065.1 Actinomyces sp.
CCCCAACGCCACCGCCGCGGCCGACAGGCGCGCGACCAGCGCCTCCTCGACTCCCACCGCCGTACCCTCAGCCACCTCCCCAAAAGGTGGCGCCTCGAGAACCGTACCGAACATGTGTACGACACTACACCGGGGGTACGACACGCCCGACCACCGCGGGATGAACAGCCTCCGCCCGAGATCGAGCGACGAGTCTCAGACCAAGCTGACGAGCGGGACCGTGTCGCCGGGGCGTCGGCCGAGCCGCGACAGTGTCTCGATCCCATCAGCGGCGGTGATGTCGAGGATCGGGCTCGTCCGGAACGGCGGTTCGTCGAAGTCGGGACTGCCGAACAGCTCGATACGGCGTCCGCCCTTGTATGGCACGATGACGGAGTCGATGCCGTCGAACCTGGCGACGTAGATCTCACGCCCACCCCGCTTCCACAGGAGACAGATGTCGTCGTCGATGACCAGGTGATAGACGGAGTTGTGGGTTCTGATCACGTGGGCTGCGAGGTCGGCACCGAAGGTGATCTCGCCCTGCTCCAGGTCGCTCACGTACCGCAGCCAGAGTTGATCGGGGCTGTAGGTGTCGGGGATGCGGTCGGACTTCTCGAGGTTGTGCTTCGCGCACAGCCACTGGAGATTGACCGCTTCGCTGTTACCGCCGTGCACCCACGGATAGATGTGGTCGAGGTGTTCGGCCGGGGCCGTACATCCGGGCACCTCACAGATTCCACCGGAGCGCTCGCGGACCAGTCGCGCCACCGCCGCGGTCGGTTGGCGGGGCGCTCTCGGCATCTCGGCGAGGTGGGTGACCGCCCCCAGGTCGATGGGGTAGGACCGGGCAGCGAGGGGGCGCCCCTCGGGCGGAAGGTTCTCGAGTACCCGCCGCGCCGCCGGCGGCGTGTGCTCGGATTCGAGGACCGTGGTCCAAGCCGCCCACCCGGCCCGGCCGCCGACCTTCGACCAGTCGAGATCGATCGGCTCGCCGATGTAGGCAACCGGGTCCGCCGCCACCGCGAGGAGATACCCGGGGACCGGGAGCTTCCGGTTCCTGAGCGCTTCTTCGGCCTGGTCGGACCCGATACCGAACACACGATCCAGGATCCGATACGGGTCAACAGGGTCCTCGTAGCGGAGTGGAGCGACTCCGGACACACGGAGTTCGACGCCGATCTCGCGCGCCTCCAGGTCGACGAAGTAGAGAGTCTGGCCCTCCTCGATGGTCTGGAAGGGAAACAGGCGGCGCTTCCAGAAGTTCCAGAAGACCCAGTTGACCATCAAGGACGGGTCCCGGGTCTGACGTAGCTCCTCGAAGATCGCGTTGTCCTTCCCGCGAAGCACGAAGATCGGTTCGCCCACCGTCTGCTCCTTCCTCCGGCTGCATGGTGACCCACGGGCACCTCCGGGGATGCCCCCCATTCCGCCCGCCCTGACCGGTCATGCAGCGCTGCCGCTGCGGCGGGCACTAGAGCGTCACGAGCTCCCGCACCCGAGGACACCATCGCCGCCCTCTTGACATTCCCCTGCAGGGGAGGGTTTACGGTGCCCTCATGGACGTGACCCTGCTGTACTTCGACGACTGCCCCAACTGGCTCGAGGCTGACGCCCACCTCCGCGCCATCGCGGCGGAGCGGCCCGACATCCGCATCACCCGCCACATCGTCGACACCCCCGAGGAGGCCGAGCGGACCGGGTTCCGGGGATCGCCGAGCATCCTCGTCGACGGGGTGGACCCCTTCGCCGATCCCGACGCGCCCGTCGGTCTGTCATGCCGGGTGTACCAGACCCCCGACGGGCCCGCCGGATCACCGACCCTCGAGCAGCTGCGCGAGGTGCTCGACCGTGGGTGAACGCGAGTCCACCGGTGGCCTCGTCGCCCTCGGGGCGGTCGGGCTGGCCTTCTGCTGCGGATTCCCGCTCCTGTTGTCGGCCGGTCTGCTCGGGGCGCTGGCCGGGATCGGCCTGGGCAGCTGGCTCGTGATCGCCGCCGGCTTGCTCGTGGCCGCCGTCGGCGCCGGGCGCGTGTACCAGCGACGCCGAGGTGGGTCCCGCGCGGCCACTCACCCGCCGGGCCAGGGCAGGGGCCGATTCATCCACACGACCAGGCCGTGAAGTCCGATGCCGGCACCCCATCCGAGCAGGGCCCACAGCGACCACCAGGCGGTCCAGTCACCCACGATCCCGGCGGAGAGGTTGGTGAGGAGATTCACCGCAACCACGACGAGCATGCCGAGGGCGAAGACGCAGGCGTGGACACGCCAGGCGCGCACCTGCTGGGCGTGGAGCCCTGCTCCTCCCCCGTGGCCACGTGGGGCGCCTGCGGCCTCGTCCGAGCCGCCGGG
>RFFY01000109.1 GCA_003697065.1 Actinomyces sp.
GAGGTGACGACCACGTCGCCGGGGGCGATGCGGCCGGCGGCGAGAGCGTCGGTCAGGGCCATCGGCACCGAGGCGGCCGCCGTGTTGCCGTGGGTCTCGATGTCGACGACCACGCGCTCGGGGTCGAGGCCGAGGCGGCGGGCGGCGGCGTCGATGATGCGCCGGTTGGCCTGGTGGGGAACGAAGACGTCGACGTCGTCGGGGCCGAGTCCGGCCCGCTCCAGGGCTCGTCGGGCCGACGCCGCCATGCCCTCGACGGCGATCTTGAAGACGGCCTGGCCGGCGAACTGCACCGAGAAGTCGGCCGGATCGTGGCGGTCGATGGTGCCGCGGGTGCCGATCCCGCCGAAGGCGATGAGGTGGCTGCGCGACCCGTCGGCGCCCAGGTCCACGCCCAGCACGCCCGGACGGGGAGCGTCGTCGGGGGTGTCGACCCCCTCGAGCACCACGGCCCCGGCCCCGTCACCGAAGAGCACGCAGGTGGAGCGCTCGTGGTAGTCCATGAGGTAGCTGAGGCGCTCGGCGCCGACGACGAGCGCCCGCCGGGCCACACCCGTCTCCACCAGCGACGCCACCGTGGCCAGGGCGTACACGAACCCCGAGCAGGCGGCGTTGGTGTCGAAGGCGGCGGTACCGGTCGCGCCGAGGCGACGCTGGATCTCGACCGCGGTCGAGGGGCACAGGCTCTCGGGGGTGGTGGTCGCCACACAGATGAGGTCGAGGGCGTCCCCGGCGGCGTCGGGGTCGTGCCCGGCGGCGGCGAGGGCCCGACGGGCGGCCAGCTCCGCCAGGTCGGTGCACTCGACGTGGGCGATCCCGCGTTCGCGGATGCCGGTGCGGGTCACGATCCACTCGTCGGAGGTGTCGACCAGGCGTTCGAGGTCGGCGTTGGTGAGCGACACCGGGGGCCGGCACTTCCCCCATCCGGTGATCACCGCTGATGTGGCCATTGGCGTCTCCTTCGGCCCTGACGTCACCGACGCCGGGCCCTGTCCGGGGCTGTCCCGGGCCGTCGGCGGCGCCCTCACCGTCGGGCGCCGCCCGCATCTTGCCCCAGGACGGGCGGCCGGGTCAGACCCACGGAGCGCCGGCAAGGGGACCGAGGTCCCTTGACAGGCGCACCCTCGGGGGCGCACCAAGAGATGGGGGGACGACGCCCCCGCATCGACCGGGAGGTGAACCATGGTCGAGAGCATCATCCTCGTCGACGTGCCCGAAGGCGACGACCCGGTGACACCCGAACTGCTCGAACGCTTCGGACACGTGGTGCGGATCTGTCACGGTCCCGAGCACGGCACCCTGTGCCCGATCCTGGAGAAGGCCGGCCACTGCGACCTCGTGGACGAGGCCCACGGTGTCGTGTTCGAACTCGACCTCGACCGCCCCCAGCACCGGGCGATCCTCGCCCGCTACCGCGAGATCCTCCGGGAGGGGATCCCCCTGCGGGTGCTGGTGCGGGAGGGTCAGGACGAGCGCTACGCCGACCTGCTCGAGGGGGTCGAGGTCTGGACCCACGAACCGGGTGTCGCCGATCTCGACGCCTTCTCGGCCCGGGTCGAGGCCTACGAACGGGTCGAGCACCTCGACGAGACCGAATGACGCGGCCGGATGACGAGGCCGGCCGACGAACCCGAATGACGCGGCCGGGGTTCAGACCACCAGGTTGACCATCCGGCCGGGCACCACGATGCGCTTTCGTAGCTCGCGTCCCTCGACGTGGGCGGCCACCCGCGGCTCGGCCAGGGCGGCGGCGACGATGGTGTCGGCGTCGGCGTCGACGGGCACGGTGATGCGACCCCGGACCTTGCCGTTCACCTGCACGGGCAGCTCGACGGTCTCGTCGACGAGCCAGCGCTCGTCGGGCGTCGGGAACTCGGCCCGGGTGACCGTCGTGTCGTGCCCCAGGCGGTGCCACAGTTCCTCGGCGACGTGGGGCACGAGAGGGGCGAGCAGCAGGACCAGGGTCTCGGCCAGGGCCCGCGGGGTGGGGCCCTCGAGGCGGGTGAGGGCGTTGTTCAGCTCGGTGATGCGGGCGATGGCGGTGTTGAAGCGCAGGTCCTCCATGTCGTCGCGTACGGCGGCGATGGTCCGGTGGGCCAGGCGCTGGAGCTCGTCGGGCGCCTCGACGTCGGCCACGGCGAGCTCGCCGGTGTCCTCGTCCACGAGGTTGCGCCACACCCGCTGCAGGAGGCGGTGGCTACCCACCACCGACTTGGTCTCCCAGGGGCGATCCTGGTCGAGGGGGCCCATGAACATCTCGTAGAGGCGCAGGGTGTCGGCCCCGTAGGCCTCGTACATCTCGTCGGGCGTGACGCTGTTGCGCAGGGACTTGCCCATCTTCCCGAAGACCCGGGTGACCTCCTCGCCGTGGTACCAGAAGCGGCCGTCGGGGGTCTCGGTGACCTCGTGGGCGTCGACGTACACCCCCCGGGCGTCCTGGTAGGCGGCGGCCTGGATGTAGCCCTGGTTGTAGAGACGGGCGAAGGGCTCGGGGCCCGACACGTGACCCAGGTCGTAGAGGACCTTGTGCCAGAAGCGGGCGTAGAGCAGGTGCAACACGGCGTGCTCCACGCCGCCCACGTAGAGGTCGACACCGCCGACCCCGCCGTGGGGATCGGTCATCCAGTAGCGCTCGATCTCGGGGTCGACCAGGCGCTCGTCGTTGGTGGGGTCGAGGTAGCGCAGGTAGTACCAGCACGAGCCGGCCCACTGGGGCATGGTGTTGAGCTCCCGCCGGTAGACGCGGGGGCCGTCGCCGAGGTCGAGCTCGACGGTGGCCCACTCGGTGGCCCGGCCCAGGGGAGGCTCGGGTTCGCTGTCCTCGTCGAGGGCGCGCGGGGCCCAGTCGATGAGGTCGGGGAGCTCGACGGGCAACATCTCCTCGGGCAGGGCGATGGGCAGACCCGTGTCGTCGTAGACGATCGGGAAGGGTTCGCCCCAGTAGCGCTGGCGGGAGAAGAGCCAGTCCCGCAGCTTGTAGGTGACGGTGCCCTCGCCGTGGCCGGTCTCGGTCAGCCAGTCGATGATCCGGCGCTTGGCGGCCGCCACGTCGAGGCCGTCGAGGAAGGCGCTGTTGATCGCCGGCCCGTCGCCGACCCAGGCCTTCCCGTCGAAGTCGGCGGGCGGTTCGACGGTACGGATGATCGGCAGCCCGAACGCCTCGGCGAACTCCCAGTCGCGTTCGTCCTGGCCGGGCACCGCCATGATGGCCCCGGTGCCGTAGCCCATCAGCACGTAGTCGGCGATGAACACGGGGATGCGGCGTCCGTTGGTGGGCACCACGGCGTGGGCCCCGATGAACACCCCGGTCTTGTCGCGGCTCTCCTGGCGGTCGAGATCGCTCATCTGGCTCGTGCGCTCGCGGTAGGCGGCCACCGCCGTGCGGGGATCGGCGGCCCCGCCGGTCCAGGTGTCGGGGGTGGTGTCGGGCCAGGCGTCGGCCACGAGCTCGTCGACGAGGGGGTGCTCGGGGGCCAGGACCATGTAGGTGGCCCCGAAGACCGTGTCGGGCCGGGTGGTGAAGACCTCGATGACGGGACCGTCACCGGCGGGGACGGGACCGGGGGCGTCGTCGGGGTCGGGCAGGGCCGGCAGGGACTCGGCGGGATCGGCGACGGGAAAGCGGATCCGGGCCCCCTCGGACCGGCCGATCCAGTTGCGTTGCATGGTCTTGACCGACTCGGGCCAGTCGAGCAGGTCGAGGTCGTCGAGGAGCCGGTCGGCGTAGGCGGTGATGCGCATCTTCCACTGGCGCATCGGGCGGCGGTACACGGGATGGTTGCCGCGTTCGCTGCGACCCTCGGCGGTGACCTCCTCGTTGGCGAGGACCGTGCCCAACGCCGGACACCAGTTGACCGGGGCCTCGTCGATGTAGTCGAGGCGGTGGGCGTCGACGACCCGCCGGCGCTCGACCTCGGACAGCTCGTCCCACACCACCGGCCGACCCTCGAGTTCGGGGACCCGGGCGCCGCTCGCGAACTCGGCCACCAGTTCGGCGACCGGTCGGGCCCGGTCGGCGTCGGGGTCGTACCAGGCGTTGAAGATCTGCAGGAAGATCCACTGGGTCCAGCGGTAGAAGGCGACGTCGGTGGTGGCGACGCTGCGCCGTTCGTCGTGGCCGAGGCCGAGACGCGCCAGCTGACGACGCATGGTGGCGATGTTGGCCTCGGTGTTCTCGCGGGGGTGCTGACCCGTCTGACGGGCGTGCTCCTCGGCGGGCAGACCGAAGGCGTCGAAGCCCATGGTGTGCAAGACGTTGTGGCCCGTCATGCGCTTGTAACGGGCGTAGACGTCGGTGCCGATGTAGCCGAGAGGGTGACCGACGTGGAGCCCCGACCCCGACGGGTAGGGGAACATGTCCATCACGTAGAGCTTGGTGAGGCCACGGGCGACGACCTCGTCCCAGCCCTCGGAGAGATCGCCGACGGGGTTCGGGGTGTGGTAGGTGCCCTCGTCGAGCCACCGCTTCTGCCACCGGGTCTCGATCTCTTCGGCCAGGCGGGCGTCGTAGCGGTGACGGGGGATGTCGTCGGCGGCGGACATGGCGCTCAGGGTAGCCACCGCCCCTGACTCCCTCCCCACCTGGCGGGATCGGCCAGACTCCCCCGGTGCCGTACCAGCTCGCCGCCCTCGCCGCCGCCACCTCGTGGGCGCTGAGCAGCCTCGTGGCGGCCGGACCGGTCCGCGAGATCGGCGGACCGCGCTTCACCCGCCTGCGCATGATCGTCGTCTCGGTGGTGTTGGCGGCGATCACCAGCGTCGCCGGCACCTGGGGCACCCTGCGCCCGCGCGACCTCGCCCTCGTCGCCGCGTCGGGGATCCTCGGACTGCTGATCGGCGATGCCGCCTTGTTCACCGCCATGGCCCGCATGGGGCCGCGGCGGACCTCCATCGCCTTCTCCACCAACGCCCCCATGGCTGCCGTGCTCGGCGTGCTCGTGTTCGACGAACGCTTCACCGCCCGCTCCCTGGTGGGGGCGGTGGCCGTCGTGGCCGGGGTGGTGCTCGCCATCGCCTTCGGTTCCGCCCCCGACGACGATCACGCCTTCGAGGGGGTGGAGGGTCGCCTCGCCGTCGGGGTGGCCTGGGCCCTGCTGGGCGCTCTCGGCCAGGCCGGGGGCGCCGTGTTGGCCAAACCGGCCCTCGACGCCGGCGCCGACACCATCGCCGTGGCCGCCACCCGGGCGGTCATCGCCACGGTCGGCCTGTGGCTCTTCGCCCGCCCCCTCGACCGGGTCGCCCGCCCCGCCCGCTCGGTGCCCCTGACCCTGCGTCACCTCGCCATCCTCGTCGTGAGCGGGCTGCTGGCGATGGTGATCGGGATGACCCTGCTGCTCTACGCCCTGGGCCACGGCGACGTCGGGGTGGCGACGATCCTGTCGTCCACCTCACCGGTGCTGCTCTTGCCCCTGTTGTGGCTGGTCACCGGCCGCCGGCCGGTGGCCGGGGCGTGGGCCGGGGCCCTGCTGGCGGTGGCGGGCATCGCCCTGCTGGTGTAGGTGCGAGCGGGAGGGATCGAAGCGGGGGAGGCTCACGCCGGGCGGGTTGCACTCGCCGGTCGGGCCGTCTCGCCGATGACGACGACGATCCACACGATCGCCGCCACCATGATCCCCGCCAGGGTGAACGCCCCGGCGCCGAGCCCGGCGGCGTCGGCGACCACCCCGACCACCAGGGGACCGGCGACCGAACCGAGATCCTGCAGCAGGGCCATGCCGGCGAGGAAGGGACCCGGCGCCTCGGGTGGGGCCAGGTCGCTCGACAAGGTGAGCAGGGTGCCGGCACTCATGCCGTTGCCGACACCCATGAGCACCCCGGCCACGACCGCCACCGCCGCCGTCTCGGCGAGACCGAGCACGACCAGTCCCACCGCCAGCAGACCGAAGGCGGGGACGATGGCGAAGAGGCGGCCGAAGCGGTCCATGAGCCAGCCCGACACGGGGAACAGGAGCAGATCGGCGCCCGTGCCGGCCGCAACGAGGGCTCCGACGGCGGCGGGACCGAGGCCCAGACGCTCGCCGACGAGAGGGACGACGACGTAGCGGCCCTGGCGGGCGGTCATGACGAGAGCCGGTCCGGCCCCGCCCAGAAGGAGGCGCCGACGGTGGCGGCGCAGGACGGCGAGGAGACCGGGCCCACCCCCGGGCTCCGCGCCCCCGCCTCCGGTCGGGACCGCACCGGAGGGCGCAGCGCCGGCGTCGGCGAGCACCGGTAGCGCCCCGGCGCCGGCCACCAGGCCGGCGACGAGGAAGGTGACGCGGTAGCCCGCCACGTCGACCAGGGCCCCGCCGAGCAGGGGGCCGACGAACAGGGCGAGACGGAACGACCCTCCGATCACCGACATGGCCCGACCCCGCCGCCCCACCGGCACCAGGCGCGTCACGAGGGTCTGGCGCGAGAGCCGGACCGCCACCCGCCCGGCCCCACTCACCACCTGCAGGACGGCGAGAGCGGCGGCCAGCGAGGTGAGACCCAGGCCCACGGCGGCCCCACCCATCGCCACGCTGGCGATCACGTGGAGGCGGTCCTCACCCAGACGGGCCAGCAGGGAGCCCGACGGGAGGGCGCCGAGCATCGACCCCAGGCCGGCGGCGGCGAGCACGGCGGAGGTCGCCCCGTAGGAGAGTCCGCCCGCCCGCAGGTACAGGGGCAGGGTCGGCACCAGCATCCCGATCCCGATCCCCATGGCCAACAGGGGGACGTAGACGGGAACCACGAGGCGGCCGAGGGTGACCCCGTCATCGGGGCCGGGCGCGGGCTCGGAGCCCGCAGCGGGCTCGGAGCCGGCAGAGGGCTCGGGGTCGGGCGCGGACACGTCGGCGGACGCTAGCGTCGCCCGACTTCGGCGGCGGATGCCGCCGCTTCAGCCGCAGAGGGTGCGGGCCTCGGTGGTGTCGGCGTCGTGGATCTCGCTCAGGGTGCGTGACACGACCGGACGATCGGTGTCGAGGGTGGCGTCGAGGTGGTCGAAGAGCTCCTCGATGCGGTCGCGGCGACTCCCGGCGTAGGTCCGTGACGAGGAGTCGGCGTAGGAGTGGGGGTGCACGACGATGCCGATCATCTCCCCGGGCGATCCCACCGCCACCGCCTCGTCGATCACGTCGAGGGTGACCCGCAGGCGGCCCGATTCGGTCTCGTAGGGCGAGTAGGGCAGGTAGTAGACGTCGCTGCCGTCGGGAGCCCAGGGCATGCACAGGGAGGTGCCGAGCAGAGCGTGGGGGTCGTCGGTGTCGTCGACGGTCACCCCGGGGTGGTCGCTGGCGATGAACTCCACGCCGGCCGCCACCTCGCCGATGTACTCGCGCCGGATGCAGTGGTCGTCGTCGGCGAGGGGTTCGCCGTCGGGACCGAGATCGGGGGCGCAGCGGTTGTCGTTGTCGGAGATGGGGTCGGGTCCCCCGTTGCCGGTGGGCCCGATGCCCGCCCAGCGGATGTCGTAGTCGCGGCCGGCCGCGGTGGACACGGCGTCGCGGACCCGGGTGTAGGCGATGTCGAGGGTGCACTCGGCGCTGGTGTCACCGGCCATGCAGCGCTCGACGTCGTCGGGGCCGAGATCGGTGGCGTTGGTGTAGCCGTCGAGGAACTGGTGGTTGTGGGTGTGGGAGTGGAAGGCCATCTCATGGCCGGCGGCGATCCACTCGCCGACGAGGCGGCTGGCATCGGGGTCCCGGTCGAGGAGCACCCCCCAGTTGCCGGAGAACATGATGGTGACGTGGTGCTGCTCGGCGGCGGGCCGTCCGGCGTTGCGTTCGGTGAGCGAGGCCATGAAGTCGGCGAGCCGGGCGAAACGCGACCTGAGTTCGGCGTCGACGGCGGGGTCGGCGTGCAACACGAAGGCGAAGGCGGGTGCTCCGGTGGCGACATCGGTGCCCTCGACCCCGTCCCCGACGTCGGGGGCCGTGGTGGCCACGCTGGTGGCGGGTGCGGCCGTGGTGGTGGACGCGGGCCGGCCCGGGCCCGACCCCGACGGGCGGTCGCCCCGGGACGGCGCGGTCGAGACGGGGGCGGCCGTGTCCGCCGTGCCTTGGGCGTCGGTCGTGTCGGAGCCGCAGGCGGCGGCGAGCAGCGCCACCGCCACCATCGAGGCGGCCAAGGGTCGACGTCTGATCGGCAGCACCTCTCACCTCCGGTGTTCCCTCGCCGCCGGCGCCCCGGCGGCGGTCCCATCCGGTCCCGTCGGCACCAGCCGCGCCGGCCTGAGCGGTCGGCGACGGCGGCGCGCCCCGGCGGCGCCGGCGCCGTCAGGTGGCCAGGCGGGGAACGGTGTGGGTGTCGTAGGCGACGGCGACGTTCTTGGTCTCCATGTAGAAGTCGAAGCTCCAGTCGCCCCCGTCGCGGCCGATCCCGGACCTCTTCATGCCTCCGAAGGGGGTGGGCAGGTGGCGGACGTTCTGGGAGTTGACCCACACCATCCCCACGTCGAGATCGCGGGCCACCCGGTGGGCCCGGCCGACGTCGCGGGTCCACAGGTAGGCGGCGAGGCCATAGTCGACGTCGTTGGCGAGGGCGACCGCCTCGGCCTCGTCGTCGAAGGCGATGACGGTGAGGACGGGACCGAAGATCTCCTCACGGGCGACGCGCATCCGGTTGTCGGCGCCGACGAACAAGGTGGGCGGGACATGGTTGGGGGAGGGGTCGTCGGGAAGCCGGCCCGAGATGACGGTCACTCCTTCGGCCTCGGCCAACTGGAGGTAGGTGCGGACCTTGTCGCAGTGGCGGGGGTGGACGAGGGGGCCGATGACGGTGGCGGGATCGAGTGGGTGCCCGACACGGATCCGCTCGGCGGCGGCGGCCAGGCGCTCGACCACCTCGTCGTGCACGCCACGCTGCACCAGGAGACGGCTGGAACTGGTGCAGCGCTCACCGTTGAGACTCCAGATCATGAAGGCGGCGGCGTCGACGGCCCGGTCGAGATCGGCGTCGTCGAAGACGATGACGGGGTTCTTGCCGCCCAGCTCGAAGTGGAGGCGCTTGAGGGTGGGGGCGCTCTGGGCCTGGATGAGCGAACCGGTGGCGGACTCGCCGACGAAGGCGATGGCGGCGATCGCCGGGTGTTCGGTCACGGCCCGCCCCGCCGTCTCGCCCTGACCGTGCACCACGTTGAGCACGCCGGGGGGCAGGCCCGCCTCGAGGGCGATCTCGGCCAGGAGGGTGGCGCTGAGGGGGCTCCACTCGGCGGGCTTGTGCACCACGGTGCAGCCGGCGGCCAGGGCGGGGGCGATCTTCCAGGTGGCGAGCATGAAGGGGGTGTTCCACGGGGTGATGACCCCCACCGGGCCGATGGGCTGACGCGTCGTGTAGTTGAGGTGGTGCTCGCTGGGCAGCGACAGGCCGTCGGCGGCGCCGGGGGCCCGGTCGGCGAAGAAGCGGAAGTTGGCCGCTCCCCGCTGGGCCGCCTGGGACATGAAGCGGATGGCCTGGCCCGTGTCGACGCTCTCGACCAGGGCGATCTCGCGGGCCCGGTCCTCGATGGCGTCGGCGACGGCGTGCAGGAGACGACGCCGCTCGGTGCCGGGGGTGCGGCTCCAGGACACGAAGGCGGCGGCCGCCGCCTCGGCGGCCCGGGCGACATCGGCGGCCGTCCCGGCGGCGACCTCGCCGAGGACGGCACCGTCGATCGGCGAGTGGTTGGTGAAGGTGGCGCCGTCGAGGGAGGGTCGTGACTCGCCGGCGATCAGGTGGCCGGTGGGGTGGGCGGCGAAGCGGGCGAGGTGGTGGCGGGCGTCGGCGAGGTTCTCGTCGAGGCCGGGACGGGACGGATCGGACGGGTCAGCGACCATGGCGACTCCCGGGGTCGGGGCGGCGGGAAGGGGCGGGGATCGAGCGCGGCGACGATCTCACCGGGCCCGGGCTTGTCCCCGTCTTCCCTATTATCTAACATGTTCAGTAGTTTCTGTCGAGAGGGCGTCTCTCGAGACCGTTCCTGTCGAAGACCGTTCCTGTCGAGATCCCGGACCCCGGACCCGCCGACCGCCGCCGCCACGACCCGGAGACGCACCATGCGCCTTTTGACCCACGAACACGAGGGGCGCCTGCGGCCTGCGGTCGTCACCGCCGACGGCACCGGCGTCGTCGACCTCGACGAGCGGCTCGGCGTCGGCGGTCTCGACGAACTCCTCGTCACCGGCCGCCTCGACGAGGCCCGACCCCTCACCCGGGCCGAACCCGACCACCGTCTCGACACCGTCCGGTTCCGGCGGGTCCTCACCTGGCCCCGCAAGATCCTGTGCATCGGGGTCAACTACCGCGGCCGCGACGCCGAGTACCGCGAGGGCCCCACCGACCACGCCCGTCCCTCGGTCTTCGTGCGCTTCCCCGACTCCTTCGTCGGCCACGAGCAGGCCGTCCTCCGGCCGCCCGAGAGCGTCCAGTTCGACTACGAGGGCGAGATCGCCGTCGTCATCGGCCGAGAGGGGCGCCGCATCCCCGTCGAGCGGGCCCTCGACCACGTCGCCGCCGTCACCCTCGCCGACGAGGGCACCGTCCGCGACTGGGTCCGTCACGCCCGCTTCAACGTCACCCAGGGCAAGAACTTCGCCGCCAGCGGCAGCCTCGGGCCCTGGCTCGTCACCCTCGACGAGCTCGGCGGCCCCGCCGCCCTCACCGACCTCGAACTCACCACCCGGGTCAACGGCGAGGTCCGCCAGCACGACTCGACGGCCACCATGGCCTTCCCCGTCGCCGAGCTCGTCGCCTACCTGTCGACCTTCACGCCCCTCGCCCCCGGCGACGTCGTCCTCACCGGCACGCCCACCGGCGCCGGCGCCCGCTTCGACCCGCCCCGCTGGCTCGTCCCCGGCGACGTGATCGAGGTCGAGGTACCCGGCATCGGCATCCTGCGCAACACGGTCGCCGACGAGCCCGACCCCGCGGCGGTGACATCGTGACTCCCACCCGGTCTCACCCGGAGGACGCCGCCGTCGCCCTGCGCCCCTTCTCACGCAGCCTCCCCATGGCCCTGATGCGGGCCCGGGAGTCCGCCATGCGGGTGTTCCGGCCCGTGCTCGCCGCCCACGACCTCACCGAACAGCAGTGGCGGGTCCTGCGCTGCCTCGCCGCCGAGCCGGCGGGCCTCGAGGTGGGCGAGATCGCCGAGCGCACCTTCCTGCTCGGCCCCAGCCTCAGCCGCATCCTGTCCCGACTCGACGAGCGGGGCCTCGTCGTACGCGACACCGTCGCCCACGACCAGCGCCGCTGCCGGGTGGCTCTCGCCGACGCCGGCTGGGACATCGTGCGCACCGTCGCCCCCCACTCCGAGGCGGCCTACGGTCTCATCGAGCGCCGCTTCGGGCGGCAGCGCCTCGACCACCTCACGACCCTGCTCGACGAACTCGCCGCCATCGACTGGGCCAGCCCCGACCCCGACGATCCCGACCCGGAGGCCGCACCATGACCGGACAGGCGCCCCCCACCCCGACCACCCCCGTTCCCGACATCGTGCGGGCGGCGTGGGTCGACCTCGTCGTGACCGACCTCGACCGCGCCCGCGCCTTTTGGATCGACCTGATCGGCTTCCACGAGACGGCCGCCGACGCCGACACCCTGTGGCTGCGCGGCACCGCCGACTCGGTCCACCACAGCCTCATCCTGCGCCGGGGCACCACCCCCGCCTGCCGGGCCATCGGCCTGCGGGTCCGCAGCGACGCCGACCTCGACGCCGTCCGGGCCTTCCACGAGGCACGCGGCTGCCGGGTCGACGAGATCCCCGCCGGTCACCAGCGCGGGGTGGGCCGCATGATGCGCGTCGACGACCCCTTCGGCTTCACCGTCGAGTACGTCCACCACATGGACCACGCCGAGCGCCTCCTCATGCGCTGGGACCTCCACCACGGCGCCGAGGTGGCCCGCCTCGACCACATCAACCTCAGCGTGCCCGACGTGGCGGCCGCCCACGCCCACTACACCGCCTTGGGTTTCGGGACCTCCGAGACCATCGAGGGCCCCGACCACCTCTACGCCGCCTGGATGTACCGCAAGCCCAGCGTGCACGACATCGCCCTCACCGAGGGCAACGGCCCGCGCCTGCACCATGTCGGCTACGCCGTGCCCGAGTCGTCCAACATCCTGCGCCTGGCCGACATCGTGGCGGCCCGCGACGAACCCTGGCTCGAGCGGGGACCCGGTCGTCACGGGGTGTCGGCGGCCTTCTACCTGTATCTGCGCGACCCCGACGGTCACCGGGTCGAGGTCTACACCACCGACTACTTCACCGGTGACCCCGACCACCCCACCCTGCGCTGGTCGATCGACGACCCCCGACGGCGCGACTTCTGGGGCGGGGCGGTCGTGCCGAGCTGGTACACCGAAGCCATGGAGATCCTCGACCTGGACGGGAGGGTGCGGCCCACCGCCGACCCCGCAGCCCCCGGCGAGGTCGTCGTCGGCGCCGACGGACTGGGCTGAGTCCGCGCCCTTCCCCACCCCGGAGGCGAACCCATGCAGGCCATCGAGATCACGAGCACCGGCGGGCCCGAGGTCCTGCGCCTCGTCGAGAGGCCCGACCCCGAGCCGGGTCCCGGCGAGCTACTGGTGGAGGTCGCCGCCGCCGGGGTGAACTTCATCGACACCTACCAGCGCAGCGGCCTCTACGAGGTGGCCCTGCCCTTCGTTCCCGGCCTCGAGGCCGCCGGCACCGTCGTGGCCCTCGGTCCCGGCGCCGAGGCCTCCGGGATCGCCGTCGGCGACCGGGTCGCCTGGTGCGGTGTCCCCGGGGCCTACGCCACCGTTGCCGTCGTCCCCGCCGACCGGGTCGTCACCGTGCCCGACGGGATCGGCCCCGACGTGGCCGCCGCCGTGATGCTCCAGGGCATGACCGCCCACTACCTCACCCACGACACCTTCCCGGTCGGTCCCGGCCACGTCTGCGTCGTTCCCGCCGCCGCCGGGGGAACGGGCCGTCTCATCGTCCAGCTCGCCCGCCGCCGGGGCGCCACCGTGATCGGGGCCGTCGGCTCGGCCGCCAAGGTCGACATCGCCGCCGGGGCCGGGGCCCATCACGTCGTGGATCTGTCGGCGACCGGGCTCGCCGAGGGGGTCGAGGCTCTCGTCGGGCGCGACGCCGTCGACGTCGTCTACGACGGGGTCGGAGCGGCGACCTTCGAGGACGACCTGCGCCTCCTGCGCATCCGCGGGATGCTCGTCACCTTCGGCAACGCCTCGGGGCCGGTCCCGCCCGTGCCTCCCCTGCGCCTGTCGGCCAAGTCCCTGTATCTGACCCGCCCGACCCTGTTCCATTACATCGCCGGCCGCGACGAGCTCGTCGCCCGCGCCGACGACCTGTTCGCCGCCGTGGGCGCCGGCGAGGTCGAGGTCCTCATCGGCGAGCGCCACCCCCTCGCCGACGCCGCCGAGGCCCACCGCCGCCTCGAGGGGCGCGCCACCGTCGGCAAGATCCTGCTGATCCCGTGACCGACCCCGCGAAGGACGATCCCGTGACCGCCGATCCCGCCGAGGACCGCTCCGGCTCCCCCGACCGGCCCGACGGGCCCGGGGGGCGCCGATCCCTCGACGAGGCCGAGGTGGCCGCCGAGGCCGCCCGCCTCGACCGGGCCGCCCGGGAGCGGGTGCAGGTCACCCAGTCCACCCTGCTGCACCCCACCATGACCATCGACGACGCCTACGCCGTCCAGGACGCCTGGCGCCGCCTCGAGCTGGGCCGGGGCCGACGCATCGTGGGCCACAAGATCGGCCTGACCAGCCGGGCCATGCAGCAGGCCATGCACATCGACACCCCCGACTCGGGCTTCCTGACCGACGCCATGGTCGTCCCGTCGGGTTCGGTGATCGAGGCGGCCGCCCACACCGACCCGCGTCTCGAGGTCGAGCTGGCCTTCGTGCTCGCCCGCGACCTGGCCGGAGCCGACGTCGACGTCGACGACGTCCTCGACGCCACCGACCACGTCGTCGCCGCCCTGGAACTGATCGCCGCCCGCACCCACCGGGTCGACCCCGACACGGGGCGCACCCGGACCGTCGTCGACACCATCGCCGACAACGCCGCCGACGCCGGGGTCGTCACCGGGACCTGCACCGTCGGCCCGCGCGACCTCGACCTGCGCTGGGTGGGTGCCCTCCTGTACCGCAACGGCACCATCGAGGAGACGGGCCTCGCCGCCGGTGTGCTCGACCATCCCGCCCGTGGCATCGCCTGGCTGGCCCGCCGCTACGCCGCTCTGGGCCGCCGTCTGGAGGCCGGACAGATCATCCTCGCCGGCTCCTTCACCCGGCCCGTCACCGTCGCCGCCGGCGACACCGTGGTGGCCGAGTTCGCCTCCCTCGGCGACGCCGGGACCGGCCTTCGTGACCGCGTCGAGGTCACCTTCACGTGAGATCCGGGCACCCGACGGCGGACTGGTGACGCCGGGGCCGGCGGCGTCGGACGCCCAGGACACGCCCCACTACGCTGCCCCCGTGCCCGGACGAGACTTCATCCAGAACCCGGGGCCGACCAACATCCCCGACGCCGTCCTCGAGGCCTTCCGCCGCCCCCCCGTCGACTGGGCCGACCCCCGCCTCGCCGACCTGGTCGAGGGCCTGTGGGCCGACCTGCCCGGCCTGTTCGACACGGCCGACGACGTCGTCGTCTACACCGCCGTCGGCCACGGCGCCTGGGAGGGCACCTTCGCCAACGTCGCCGCACCCGGCGACCGGCTACTGGTCGCCACCAGCGGCCTCTTCGCCCTGGCCTGGGCCCGCATGGGGCGTGACCTCGGCTACGAGATCGAGACCACCCCCGTCGACCTGCGCCGCCCTCCCTCACCCGACGCCATCGGCGAGATCCTCGCCCGCGACCTCGCCGACAACCCCCCGCCGCGACGGATCCGAGCGGTGCTGGTCGCCCACACCGAGACCTCCACCGGCACCCGCGCCGACCTCGGTGCCATCCGTCGGGCCATCGACGCAGCCGGCCACGATGCCCTCTTCGTGGTGGACGCCATCGCCTCGTTGGGGACCGACCCCCTGTCGATGACCGATGACGGCATCGACGTCGTGCTCGCCGCTTCCCAAAAGGGGCTCATGATGCCCCCCGGGCTGTCCCTGTGCGGCCTGTCCGAACGGGCGATCGAGCGCAGCCACGAGGTGGCGACACCGCGGGCCTACTGGTCGTGGCCGTCCCGCCTCGACCGCAGCGCCCTGTACCTCCGCTTCGGCGGCACCCCGCCCGAACAGCACCTCTACGCCCTCCGGGCGGCCCTCGACCTGATCGCCGGCGAGGGCGGGCTCGACGCCGTCCACCGCCGCCACCGCCGCTTCGCCGGTGCCGTCCACGCCGCCGTCACCGGGTGGGCGAGCGACGGCCCCTGGGAGATCAACGCCGTCGACCCCGCCTCGCGTTCGGCGGCGGTCACCTGCATCCGCACCGGCGATCTCGACGCCGACGCCCTCATCCGCACCAGCCGCGACCGCCTCGGTGTGTCGCTGGGGTCCGGGATGCTCGAGCTCGCCGGACGGGCCTTCCGTTTCGCCCACATGGGCGACCTCAACGAGCCCATGCTCCTGGGCGCCCTGGGCGGGGTCGAGGTGGCGATGACCGCCCTGGGCTTCCCCCACGGCGACGGGCTCGGTCCCGCCGTCGCCCACCTGGGAGCTAGCGTCGGGCCGTGACCACCGCCCTCGACCCGGACCTGGTTCCCGGTCTGGCCGACGCCGAGGACGCCGCATGGCGTCACCTGGCCCGTCCCGGCACCTGGTGGACGGGAGCGGAGCGGGTCGCCATCGCCGCCGCCGCCCGAGCCGCCCGCCCACCCGCCGCCGGCGAGCCCGCACCGGAGACACACCGGCCGGGCGACGACACCCTCGACGAGCTGACCCTCGAGGTGGCCCGCACCGTGTCGGTCGACGCCCACACCATCGACCCCGAGCGCTACACGGGTTGGGTGGCCCGGGGCCTGCACCCCTTCGCCTACGTCGAGATGGTGGGCATCATCGCCCGTCTCACCGCCCTCGACACGACCCGACGCGGCCTGGGCCTCGCCCCGCGTCCCCTGCCCGCGCCCGACCCCGGCCAGCCCTCGCGCCTCGTCCCCGAGGGCGCCGCCCCCCGGGGCGGGTGGGCGCCCACCGTCGGCCGCGCCGACGCCGTGCAGGCCCTGTCGGCGGTCCCGGCCGAGCGTGAGGCCCTCTTCGCCTTGCACCCGGTGCTGTACCTGTCCCTGGAGGAGATGGCCGACTTCACCATCGTCAAGGGCCTGTCCCGCACCCAGCTCGAACTGCTCGCCGGGCGCACCTCACGCCTCAACGACTGCTTCTATTGACTGCTCTCGCACACCTGGATGCTCCGTGCGAGCGCCGAAGCCAGCGGGGTCGACGTGGACATCACCGCCGTCGTCGACTCCACCCGTGATCCCGGCGTGCCCGCCGGGCGCGCCCTGCTGGCGTTCGCCGACGCCCTCGTGCTCGACGACCCCGACGAGCTCGCCGTGGCCCGCCGGGGCCTGCTCGACGCCGTCGGCGAGACGGGCACGGCCAAGGCGGCCGCCGTGGTCGGCAACTTCGAGATGATGAACCGCTGTCTCGACGCCATCGGGGCCCGTGTCGCCGGCTTCGACGAGCTGGCCGCCGAGCTCGGCATCACGGTGCCGCCCCACCTCCGGCCGTCCTGATCCACGACCCGAGGGCCTCGATCACCCGGTCGCCGGTGGCGGGGTCGGCGACGGTGATGCGCACGCCCTCGTCGGCGAAGGGGCGGGTCACCAGACCCCGACGCTCGAGGTGGGTGTACACCTCGCCGGTGCGCTCGCCCAGGGGCAGCCACACGAAGTTGGCCTGGCTCGGCGGCACGGTGAAGCCCGCCTCGACGAGGGCCGTGCGCATCCGCTCGCGTTCGGCCACGAGACGGGACACGGCGGCGCCGATCTCGTCCAGGCATTCCAGCGCCGCCCGGGCGCCGGCCTGGGCCGGCGCCGACACCAGGAAGGGGGCGAGGGTGGCGTCGAGGGTGGCGATCACCTCGGGGTGGGCCACGGCGTAGCCCACCCGGAGCCCGGCGAGGCCGTGGGCCTTGGAGAAGGTCCGCAACACGACCACCTGGGGGAAGTGGGGCACCAGGTCGGTGACGGGGTCGCCCAGGGCCGGATCGCAGAACTCCCGATAGGCCTCGTCCACGACGACGAGGGTGTCGTGGCCCACCCGCTCGGTCACCGCCGCGCACAAGCGGGTGAGGGCGGCGGTGTCGACGGCGGTGCCGGTCGGATTGTTGGGGTTGGCGATGAACACGAGACGGGTGGACGGGGTGACGGCAGCCGCCACGGCATCGACGTCGACGGTGTGGTCGACGAGGCCGACGGTGGTCACCGCCGCCCCCGCCAGGGCAGCGAAGACGGGATAGGCCTCGAAGGAGCGCCAGGGGTAGACGATCCCGTCGCCGGGATCGACGTAGGCGGCGACGAGCTGCTGGATGAGCCCCGTCGACCCGGCCCCCACCGCCACCGAGGCGGGGTCGACCCCGAGATGGCGGGCCAGGTCGGCTCTCAGCTCGGTGGAGAGGTGGTCGGGGTAGCGGTTGGCGCCCTCGGCGGCGGCCGCCACCGCCCGCCGCACGGGCTCGGGCGGGGGCCAGGGGTTCTCGTTGGAGGCGAGCTTGACGGCCTCGCCGACGTCGGCGTCGACGTCGGCCTGGGAGGCGTCGCGACCCGGGCGGTAGCGGGGCATGGCGGCGACCGTCGGGCGGGGCCGTCCCACGCCCGACGATCCCGGCGGGGTGGTGGAGGAGGCGGACATGACAGGATGATCCCACGCCGCGTCATCCGGCGCCCCGCCCGCCCGCCGCCACCCATCGCCGCCCGTCATGTCCCCGTCAGCCTCGTCATCACGTCTCGCCCGTCCCGTCCCCGATACCGGGGGCCTGACCCTGGGCGAGCTCCTCGCTCCCGAACACGTCGCCCGCGGGCGCCTGCCCGGCCACCAGAGC
>RFFY01000011.1 GCA_003697065.1 Actinomyces sp.
GGGCACGACCTCGCCCACCCCCACCGCCCCCTGCACCACGCTGGCCGCGTCGAGCGGCGAGGGCCACGACCCGTACGGCAGGCGCCGCCGCTCGGCCACGCCTCAGCCCGCCACGAGGTCGGCGATGCGGCCCAGGCCCTCGGCCAGGTCGTCGTCACCCAGAGCGAAGGAGAGGCGGGCGTGGCCCGGCGCCCCGAACGCCTCGCCCGGCACGATCGCCACCTTGGCCGCCTCGAGGATCACCTCGGCCAGCTCCAGGGAGGTGGCCGGCCGCCGCCCGGCGATCTCGCGACCCAGCAGACCCGACACGTCGGGGAAGGCGTAGAACGCCCCCTGAGGTTCGGGGCACGTCACCCCCTCGATGCCCGACAAGAGGGCGTGCATGGTGCGCCGGCGCCGGTCGAAGGCCTCGCGCATGGCGACCACGGCGTCGAGGGGGCCGCTCACCGCCGCCAGGGCCGCCACCTGGGACACGTTCGCCACGTTCGAGGTGGCATGCGACTGGAGGTTGGTCGCCGCCGCCACCACGTCGGGCGGACCGATCATCCACCCCACCCGCCACCCCGTCATGGCGTAGGTCTTGGCCACCCCGTTCAACACGATCCACCGGTCGCCCAGCTCGGGGACCACCACCGGCAGGGAATGGTGCTCGGCGTCGCCGTACACCAGGTGCTCGTAGATCTCGTCGCACACCACCCAGATCCCGTGCTCGGCCGCCCAGCGCCCGATGGCCTCGATCTCGTCGCGGGGGTACACCGCCCCCGTCGGGTTCGAGGGCGACACGAAGACAAGGGCCTTGGTCGCCGGCGTGCGGGCCGCCTCGAGCTGCTCGACGCTCACCCGGTAGCCCGCCGCCGCCCCCGCCGACACCGCCACCGTCGTCGCCCCCGCCAGGGCGATTGGCTCGGGGTAGGTCGTCCAGTAGGGGGCGGGCAACAGGACCTCGTCGCCGGGGTCGAGGATGGTCGTCAAGGCGTTGTAGACGGCGTGCTTGCCCCCGTTGGTGACCAGGACCTGGGCCGGGTCGACCTGCAGGCCCGAGTCGCGGGCGGTCTTGGCGGCGATCGCCTCGCGCAGCTCGGGCAGTCCCGCCACCGGGGAGTACTTGTGGTTGCGGGGATCGCGGCACGCCGCCGCCGCCGCCTCGACCACGTGGTCGGGGGTGGGAAAGTCGGGCTCGCCGGCCCCGAAGCCGATGACGGGCTCTCCCGCCGCCTTCATGGCCTTGGCCTTCGAGGTCACCGCCAGGGTGGCCGAGGGGGCGATGGCACCGACACGCTGGGAGATCCGCTCCGAGGTCATGGCGCCGAGGCTAGCGACCGCCCCCGCCGGCCCGCGGTGTGCGCGAGCGGCGGGGGCGGCCGACGGGGGCGGCCGACGGCCCGGCACCGACGGGGGCGGCCGGCGGCTCAGGGCGCGACGAGCTGGAGGGGGGCGGTCTCGATCACGTAGCGCACCTCGACCTGCAGGCCGTCACGCTCCCGCACCCCCGACACCACCAGGGTGCGACGGTCGCGCACCAGGGGCAGGGGCTGGTGGTCCCGGATCACGAGACCACCCGTCGGGAGGCCGAACACGGCGTCGAGCTCGTCGCCGGCACCGACCCGCAGATCGAAGGTCAGGTCACCGGCGGGCACCGGCGACCACTTCCCCACCGTGAACTCGTTCGAGTACACCACCTGCTGGCCGTCGACGTTGTGCCCCCGGCGGGTGGCGAACACCTGGGTCACCAGCGAGAGCTGGCGGGTGCCGGTCGAGGCCAGGAGCCGGCCGAGCCGGCTGCGCCCGTCGTGTACCGCGCTGGTGTTCTCGGTGATGCGCACGGCATCCACGGTGACGGTCACGTCGAGCGCCGGGACGAAGGGCGTGAACTCGTCGACGGCCCGCACCATGGCGTCGGCGATCGCCCCATGCCCCGCCGGCGTCGGGTGCAGAACGCCCGACTTGCCGAACTGGGTGATGAACGAGGTCGACAGGGCCCGGAACCAGGTGTCGCTCACGCAGTAGCCGTGGGA
>RFFY01000686.1 GCA_003697065.1 Actinomyces sp.
CCCTCGCCCCGGGTGCCCTTCCGCCCCCGTCCCCCGAGGCGTCCGCCCGGACCTCCTTCGGGGGAACGGGGTGACGGGGACCCTCCATCGGCGGGGCGCGACGCGCCGGTCCGGCGGCTCCCGACGCCCGTCGACGGCGACCCGGCGGCCCCGCGTGCGACGGGCGGGGATCCGGCCCTCCACCCGCTCCGGGGTGACCGTGCTGCGGCCCGAGGTGGGCCGGGTCCGCACCGTGGTGGGTATCGCCGCCGTCGTCGCCGTGTTCGGGGGCCTCGCCTACCGCCTGGGCGATCTCCAGATCGACCCCGATCCCCGCCTGGTCACCGAGGTGGCGGTCCCCGTTCCCGAGATCCGGATCCCCGCACCCCGCGGCGACATCCTCGATCGCCTCGGCCGCCCCCTCGCCACCTCGGTGACGGCGTCCACCGTCGTCGCCGATCGCCGCCTCGTCGTCGACCCCGGCGCCACCGCCGCCCGTCTGGCGCCCGTCCTCGGGCTCGAGGTGGCCGCCGTCGCCGACCGCCTCACCGGTGACGGGGCCTTCGCCTACGTGGCGCGCCAGATCTCCGAGGACACGGCGGCCGCCGTCGCCGAGCTCGACCTGCCCGGCATCGACCTCATCACCGAACCCACCCGCGACCACCCCAACGGGGACTGCACCGCCCTGGCCGTGATCGGGGACGTGAATCCCGACCACGTGGGACGCTCCGGTCTCGAGCTGACCGAGGACGAGCGCCTCGCCGGCACCCCCGGACGGGTGGTGAAGGAGATGTCGGCCAACCGCTCCCTCACCATCCCCGGTGGCATCCGCGAGATCGAGCGGGCCGTGCCCGGCAGCGATCTCCAGACGACCCTCGACCGCAACATCCAGTTCACCGCCGAGCAGCTCCTCGCGGAGGCGGTGGCGGGGGCCGACGCCGCCCGCGGGGTCGCCCTCGTCGGCCTCCCCGCCACCGGCGAGGTGCTCGCCATGGCCAACGTGGCCCGCGGCGACGACGGCACCGTCGCCTGCACGACCCGCAACCTCGCCGCCACCTGGACCTACGAACCGGGCTCGGTCCTCAAACCTCTCACCCTCTCGGGCGTGTTCGAGGAGGGCCGGTGGGGACCGCGACAGCCCCTGGAGGTCCCGCCCTCGATCGAGCGGTGGGGTCACGTGTTCCGCGACGAACCCTGGCACGAGACCGAGGAGCTCACCCCGGCCGAGATCGTCGCTCGCTCCTCCAACGTGGGGACCATCACCCTGGTCGAGCAGCTCGAGCCCGCCGAGTTGGAATCGCGCCTGCGCGACTTCGGCCTCGGAGCTCCGAGCCCCCTGCGACTGCCCTACGAGAGCGGGGGCATCCTGCTCGACGCCGAGCACTGGAACGGCCTGACCCGACCCAACGTCGCCATCGGTCAGGGCGTGGCCGTCACCCCCGTCCAGCTCCTCGACGCCTACGGGGCCATCGCCAACGGTGGTCTCCTCGTCCCGCCCACCCTGGCGGTCGACCAGATCGCGACCACGGGGCGTCGGGTCGTCGACGAGACGACCGCCGCCACCCTGCTCGACATGCTCGCCGGGGTGGTCGACCACGGCACCGGTCGAGCCGCCGCCCTCGACGGCTACCGCGTGGCGGGCAAGACCGGTACCGCCTGGCAGCCCTGCGAGGGCGGCGAGGGCTACGAGTGCCCCGACGGGGGACGCCACTACACCGCCACCTTCGCCGCCATCGTGTCCGATGCGCGGGGCCCCGTCCTCACCGTCGTCGTGGTCATCGACGACCCCCGCGGCGAGGAGGTCTCCGGGGGCCACATCGCCGCCCCCGTGGTGGCCGATCTCGCCGGATACGCTCTGCGTCAGCTGCGGATCCCCCCGTCGGACGTGGGGGACCCGTCCGCCACCCCCGTGCGGGCCCTCCCGGCGGTGGCGGGAGCCGACCCCGTGGAGTCCACCTCGTGAGCGTCCGCCTCGATCACCTCGTCGCCTCGCTGGCGTCGCGCCTCGGCGAACCCGTCGAGCTCGTCGCCGGGGCCGCCGGCGCCCGTGACCGCATCGGCGGGACGGTCGTGACCGACGTCGAGCACCGCTCGGGTCGGGTGGCGGCGGGACAGCTCTTCGCCTGCATCCCGGGGCGCAACGCCGACGGTCACGACTTCGCCGCTGCCGCCCTCGAGGCCGGCGCCGTCGCCCTGCTCGTCGAGCGTCGTCTCGAGCTTGCCGTCCCCCAGATCGTGGTCGGCTCGGTACGGCGGGCCCTGGGCCCGGCGGCGGCCCTGGTCCACGGCGACCCCTCCCAGCGCCTCGACGTCGTCGGGGTCACCGGCACCAACGGCAAGACCACCGTGGTGCACGTCCTCGCCACCCTCGCCCGAGCCGCCGGGCGGTCCACCCG
>RFFY01000687.1 GCA_003697065.1 Actinomyces sp.
CGGGAGGCGGCCGCCTGGCCGGGACGGTGGTCGCCGAGATCGTCGAGGTTGACGCCGAGGACGACGGTGGCGTCGCGCTCGGCGGCGAGGGGGACGAGGGCGTCGAGGAGGGCGTCCTTGCAGCGGGCGCAGCGGTCGCCGTCGTTGGCCCGGTAGGCCTCGTCGTCGAGCTCGGCAGTGGCCACCTCGAGGTGGTCCCACCCGCGCTCGCGGGCCACACGGCGCACCTCGGCCAGCTCGGCCGCGGCCAGGGAGGGGGACACGGCGGTGACGACGGTGGCGGCGCCCGGCCCGAGGGTCCGGTGGGCCACCTCGGCCAGGCAGGCGCTGTCGACCCCACCGGAGAAGGCGACGACCACCGCACCGAGATCAGCGAGGTTGGCGGCGAGGGCACGCTGGTGGTCGGCGGGGGAGGAAGGGTGGGGCGCGGGCACGGGCGGGTGTCTTGCAGACCCGGAGCGTCTTGTCAAGGGGTGGCGCCGCTTTTCGGCGGTCGGCATTGCGCGATCCGTGTGAGGACCTAAACTCCGCCCCCAGCGGCCAATCGGTCGCGTGCGTTTGAGGCCACGACCCTGCGCCCCCAGGCGCCCTGCGCCGCGGGGTGAATCGTGTGCCACCGACCGCACCCGTAAAGGAGAGGGAATCCCCATGACGAAGAAGCGCCTGCTCGGGCTTCTCGGTGTGTTGCTCTCGTTCTCGCTCGTCGCCGCCGCCTGCGGTGATGACGACAGCACCAGCAGCACCTCCGAGAGCACCGAGGAGTCCAGCACCACCACGGCGGCTCCCGCCGAGGAGTCGACCACCACGGCGGCTCCGAGCGACACCGGTGAAGAGGCCGGCGGCGGCGGTGGCGATGGTGTGCTCACCATCGGCACCATCCTGCCCGTGACCGGCGACCTCGCCTTCCTCGGCCCGCCCGAGGTGGCCGGCGCCGAGCTGGCCGTCGAGGACATCAACGCCGCCGGCGGCGTGCTCGGCAACGACGTCGTCCTCATCCAGGGCGACTCGGGCGACACCACCACCGACCTGGCCAACCAGGAGGTCGACCGTCTCCTGGCCGCCGGGGCCGACGCCATCATCGGCGCCGCTTCCTCGGCCGTGTCCAAGACCGTGATCGACAAGATCACCGGTGCCGGTGTCATCCAGTTCTCGCCGGCCAACACCTCGCCGGACTTCACGACCTACGACGACAACGGCCTGTACTTCCGGACCGCCCCGTCGGACCTCCTGCAGGGCCGCGTGCTGGCCAACCAGGTGCTGGCCCAGGGCAACGCCACCGCCGCGGTGATCTTCCGCCAGGAGTCCTACGGCCAGGGCCTCGCCGACTCCTTCAAGGAGAACTTCGAGGCCGCCGGTGGTGAGGTCGTGGCGTTCATCCCCTACGCCGTCGACACCGAGTCGTTCGACGCCGAGGTCGACCAGATCGTCGAGGCCGATCCCGACGCCATCATCGTCATCGGCTTCGCCGAGTCGGCCCAGATCCTGACCACCATGCACGAGCGGGGCATCGGCCCGACCAGCGACAAGAACGTCTGGGGCGTCGACGGCAACATCGGTGGTATCGGCAAGGAGCTCGCCGATCCCTCGATCCTCGCCGGCATGCGGGGCACCGAGCCCTCGGTCAACCTGAACGACATCGCCGACTTCACCGCCCGTCTCGACGAGAAGGGCGACATGGGCGGCGTGTACGCCTACGGTGCCGAGACCTACGACGCCATCGTGATCGTGGCCCTGGCCGCCGAGATCGCCGGTACCGACGAGCCCACCGCCGTCGCCGCCGAGATCAACGGTGTCACCAAGGACGGCACCAAGTGCACCAGCTTCGCCGAGTGCAAGGAGCTCATCGACGCCGGTGAGGACATCGACTACGACGGCCTCGGTGGTCCCTACGAG
>RFFY01000688.1 GCA_003697065.1 Actinomyces sp.
GGTTCCGTCGACGCCCTGCTACTCGAGGCCCAGGAGCACAAGATCCGCGAGCTGCGCACCGAGCTGGCCGCGGCCCGGCGCAAGACGGTGCAGGTGTCGATGACCGCCATCAGCGCCCTGGGCGAGGCCCGGCGTCGCATCGTCGCCATGGACGCCCGACTGAGCCAGCTCGGCGCCGCCCACCCGGGCCTGACCTGCGCCGAGGCCCAGGAACTGCTCGACCACTACCGAGCCGAAGAGATCCGCAGGAGGGCGTCATGAGTGACGAGACGCGGGACGACACCCGGGACCGCCCGAACAAGCTGTCGGTGCGCCTGCCGGTGCCCGACGCCCTGACCCGCGCCGAGGTGCTCGCCGCCCGCGAGGCCGACCGGACCCGTGTCGTCGCCCGGCGCCAACCCCCCAAGGGCGGTGCGTCGTGAGCGACGCCTTCATCACACCGAAACGGGACCGCTGGGGCCGCTACCTGTTGCCCGACCCCGACACGGGCATCGAATGCGCCTGGCAGCGGGTCACGACCCTCGTGAAGATCCCGGCTGACACCTTCGCCCTCGAGCGCTGGAAGATGCGCCGGGTCGCCAAGGGCCTCGCCCAGCGCCCCGACCTGCTGGCCCGGGCCGCCGCCGCCGACATCGACGACCGCAAAGACCTCGACGACGTCGTCTCGGCCGCCATCGAGGCCGCCGAAGGGTCCGCCGCTGCCAACATGGGCACCGCCATCCACCGCATCGTCGAGCGTCTGTGCCGCGGCGAGGACCCCGACGTGCCGGCGGACCTGCGCTCCACCGTCGACGCCTGGCGCCGGGTGACCGACGCCGCCGGCATCACCTTCGACGCTGCTTTGGTCGAGCGCATCGTCGTCAACACCGACCTGGTCGTCGCCGGGACCCTCGACGCCATCGCCACCCTGCCCGACGGCACACGCGTCGTCGCCGACATCAAGACCGGGACCTCGGTCGAGTACGGCGCGGGCGAGTGGGCCGCCCAGCTCGCCGCCTACGCCCGCGCCCGCGGCCTGTGGAACGGCGGCACTGGCCTCGACGCCTGGGACCCGATGCCCGCCGGCCTCGATGTCACCCGCGGCCTCATCGTGCACCTGCCCGCCGGCGCAGGCGAGTGTCACCTGTTCTGGGTCGACCTCGAAGCCGGCTGGACGTGGGCCCGGCGCGCCGCGGCCATCCGCGAGATGCGCAAGCAGGCGCGCTCGTGGATCGCCCCGGCGGTCGACCTCACCCCCGCCGTCGAGCCCACCCCGGTCGGCACGGCCGAGCGCAAGGCCCAGCTGCTCGAGCGCCTGCGGTCCCTGCCCGGCGAACTGCGGGCCCGGGCGCGGGCCGAGTGGCCCGAGGGCGTCCCCGGCTTCAAGACGCCGCAC
>RFFY01000689.1 GCA_003697065.1 Actinomyces sp.
CCCCCTCCCCCTCCCCTGCGTTCTGGCTCCTCCCACGACCGCCGGGCGGTCGCCACGGGCGCCAGAACGCACGAGCGGGGGGTCAGGAGAACGACGGGTCAGGAGAACGACGAGGACGGCGAGGACGTCGGGGACGGCGGGGAGGCGGGCGGCGAGGGGATGGAGAAGCCGCGGGCCACCTCGGGACGACGCAGCTTCCAGATCAGACCGTCGTAGAAGAGGTGCAGGGCACCCAGGGTCAAGAAGACCGTGGCGAAGACCTCGGGACCGAAAAAGTGCCCGATGGCGTAGATGGCGGTCACGACGAGCACGGCGTAGGCGACGATCACACCCGTCGGCCCCGGTCGTGACCGCACGGCGCGACCAAGGGGTGCTCCCCCGTCGGTGACCGGGTCCGGGTAGCGGTCACCGAGATGGCGGTGGACGACGAGGAAGTACTCGGCGGCGTGCGCACCCACGTAACCGACGAACCCGGCCAGGGGCTCGACCAGGATCACGCCGAACAGGGCCACCGACGAGGCCAGATACAGCCACTTGGCGGGATTGACCCGCGGCGACGCCAGCTCCTGACGGACCCAGACCAGCGCCAGGACGCCCACCAGCACCAGGACGGGGACGACGGCGACACGGGCCACCGGCGCCAGATCGGTGAGCACGGCCAGACCCTGCTGGTTGCGACCCCCGAGGCCCGCCGCCGCCACCCGGTCGGGGGTGGCCGGGTCGGCCGCCGCCCACAAAAGGGCGAACACCAGCAGGGCCCACAACAAGGCGTGCTCGACCCGACCGTCACTCTGGCCCGCCTTCCGCCCGTAGATGCGGGCGATGCCGTAGCGCTGCTGGAGGGTGTGGCCGGCGTTCCAGGCCCCGGCGACCACGGCGATGACGACGGGGTCCAGGTGGCGGCCCACGACCACCGCCGCCAGGAAGATCACCGGGCTGAGGGTGAACAGACGTCGACGCGCCCCGAAGACCGCACCGTCGCCGTAGACCAGGGGCAGGGTCAGGGGCTGGTGCGACACCGAGAACAACAAGGTGGCACCCACCAACCAGACGATCCGGTCGGGATCACCGCGCCACAGCTCGGCCGCCACCACGAAGGGGACCCAGGCCAGGGCCAGGGCCAGATCCCAGGCGGGGTTGCGGATCCAGGCGGGGGCGGCAACGGCCGGACGTCTCACCATGGTCTCCATGGGTGTCCGATCGTAGGCGCGGGCCCCGATGTGAGTGACATCACGGACCGTGCCCCACCGGTCGCGTGGCCACGGTCCGCGGCCCCCGCCCGTGGGCCCATCGGCCCACGCCCCCAGGGAAATTGGGTCTCACGACCCCCCGACCACCGCCACCTTCCCCTACACCCGGCCACGCGACGCGTCGATACCTCCGACACCGGGTCAGGAGTCGAAAGGAGGTGGGGTGTGGTCCAGACGTACCAGAGCGTGTACCTCTCGCTGCCCCGCCACCGTCCCGACCCCGCCGCCGAGCGGCGCCGCCGGCGCCGCTCGACCGCCGGCGTCCTGACCGCCATCGGTCTGGTGGCCGCCACCGTCACCGCCGTGCTCGGTCTCGCCCGCTGGGTCACCGGCGATCCGACGGTCGCCGTCACCGCCGTCGACACCGCCCTCGACGACCCCATCGGACGGGCCGAGCTCGTGCGCGAGCTCGACCGGCTCGTCCACGAGAACCTGCTCGACCCGGTCGCCGTCGAGACGGCCGAGTCCTTCGGCGTCGACGTCGACACCGCCGTGACCTCCTGGGCCGAGGCCGCCGCCGAGGATCCCGCCGTCCGCGCCGCCCTCGACGATCTCGTCGTCGAACTCCACCAGCGCATCCTCGTCGCCCCCGATCCCCGACCCGTCGACGTCGCCGACCTGAGCGCTGCCGTCGACGGCGTGATCGAACGCACCACGCCCGAACTCGCCGGCCTGCTCGCCGACGACGCTCACCTCCTCGCCGTCGACGGCGCCAGTCTCCCCGACCTCACCGCTCCCGCCGCCCGCCTCCCCGAGGCCCTCACCCTCAGCGCCGCTCTGCTCCTCACCCTCCCCCTCGCCGTCCTCGTGCACCCCGAGCGCCACCGGGTGTTCACCTGGGTCGGCCGCTGGCTGCTGGGGACGGGCATCGCCGGCGCCGTCCTCGCCGTGGCCGCCCCCTACCTGGCGGGGGCCGCCACCGGCTGGAGCATCGTGGAGATCGCCGTGCGCTCCGTGAGCCTCGACCTCGTCGTCCCCGCCGGGCTCGCCGGCATCGTCGGCGCCGGGGTCATGACCGCCGCCGCCACCGCCGCCCGGGCCGCCGCCACCCGCACCGCCCAGCAGGGAGCGGCGGCCGCGCTGGGCGCCTTCGAGCCCCTCCCCGGCCTGCCGACCCCCCACCGTCCCCCGACGGTCGATCTCACCGGTCGGGGTCTCGTCGACGCCGGCCGCCCCCTCACCAACCTCTGAGGGCCCACCTGCGGGGACACCCTGCCGGGGTCGGCCGGTCCCCCACCCCGGGACCTCGGACCCTCCCCCGGCGGGGACGCGGTCGGCGCCACGGGGTCCGGTCGATCCCTTGGCGTCAAGAGCCACCGCCCTCCGGTCGTTCCCGGTGCCATGAGCACCTTGCTGGACAAGACCACGATCGACTCGACCGGTACCCGGTCCCACACCGAGCTGGGCCCGGCGCCCGCCCTGCCCACGGGCGTGCCGAAGGTCAGTGTGATCGTCCCCACCCTGAACGAGGCCGAGAACCTCCCGATCGTCTTCGGCATGCTGCCGGACGGCCTCCACGAGGTGATCGTCGTCGACGGCCGGTCGACCGACGACACGATCGAGGTGGCCAAGCGCCTCCGTCCCGACGTCAAGATCGTCCTGGAGGAACGCCCGGGCAAGGGTCACGCCCTCGCCGCGGGGTTCGCCGCCGCCACCGGCGACATCCTCGTCATGCTCGACGCCGACGGCTCGGCCGACCCCGCCGAGATCGAGCGCTACATCCAACCCCTGCTCGAGGGCGCCGACTTCGCCAAGGGATCACGCTTCCTGCCCGGCGGCGGCTCCAGCGACATCACCCCCCTGCGCCGCCTCGGCAACGCCGTGCTGTGCGGCATCACCAACCACTGGTTCGGCACCAGCTACTCCGATCTCTGCTACGGCTACAACGCCTTCTGGCGCCACTGCCTGCCCGCCATGGACGTCGACTGTGCCGGCTTCGAGGTCGAGACCCTGATCAACATCCGGATCGCCAAGGCCGGGCTGAAGATCGCCGAGGTCCCCAGCTTCGAATTCGACCGCATCCACGGCGAGTCGAACCTCAACGCCTTCAAGGACGGGCTGCGGGTGCTGCGCACCATCTTGAAGGAACGCTTCCTCGGCGACACCCGCCGCTCACGGCGCTCGAGCGACGAACGCCCGACCGACGAACCCGCATCGGTCACCCGCCTCGCCGACCGGCGTCGGGCCGACGCCGACGTCCGCCTCGACGCCGCCGCCTGAGCCACCACGAGACCACCAGCAAGGGGACCAGGACCGTGACCCGCCCGTTGCGTATCGCTCTCGCCGTCAACCGCTTCGCCCCCTCCACCGGAGGGATCGAGACCCATGTCGACCGGCTCAGCGTCGAGCTGGCCGGCAGGGGTCACGAGGTGACCGTCCTCACCCACGACCACTGGGGTGACCGGCCGGCCGTCGAACGGCACGAAGCGGTGACGGTGCGACGCTTCGCACCCGTGGTGCGGAGTCGCCACGCGGCGGTGTCACCGGCCCTGGGCCGCCATCTGGCGGCCGCCGCCGGCACCTACGACCTCGTCCACGCCCACGGCTACCACGACACCCCCGCCGCCGTGGCGGCCTGGACCTGGTCCGGTCCCCTGGTCTTCACCCCCCACTACCACGGCTCGTCGGAGTCGACCCTGCGCAACCTCGTCCACGTGCCCTACCGCCTGATCGGGCGGCGGATCGTCCGCCGGGCCGGGCGCATCATCTGCGTCAGCGGGGCCGAGGCCGACCTGTTCACCCGCCGCTTCCCCGACGCCGCCGACAAGGTCGAGGTCATCTCCAACGGGGTCGACGTCGAGCGTCTACGCCGGGGATCGGTCATCACCGAACCCGACGGGCGGGCCATCCTGCTGGCGGCCGGGCGACTCGACCACTACAAGCAGGTCGACCGGATCGTCGAGGCCATGAGCGAGCTGAGGCGCGACTTCGTACTCGAGGTCACCGGTGACGGTCCCGCCCGCCCCCACCTCGAGCAGCTCGTCGAGCGCCTCCGCCTCGGCGACACCGTGCGCCTGCGGGGCCGGGTCCCCGACGAGACCCTCGCCACCCTGCTGCGCTCGGCCCGCTGTCTGGTGTCGATGTCGACCCACGAGGCCCAGGGCATCGTCCTGCTCGAGGCCCTCGCCGTGCGCACCCGGGTCCTCGCCTCGGCCATCCCCGCCCACGTCGACGTGTGCCGGAGGGCCGACGGAGCCGTCCACCTCGTGGCCCCCGACGCCACCCCCCGAACCCTGGCGGCTGCCATCCGGGACGCCGCCGTCCAGCCCGCACCCGACGTGTTCGTGCCCACCTGGTCCGAGGTCGCCCTCCAGACCGAGCTCGCCTACCAGCGGGCCCTCGGCGCCGCCCGACAGGCGGTGCGGGTCGGTCCGGGCCGCGACCGGATCGTGCCCCTGCCGGCCCCACCGGCACCCCCGTCCCGGCGCCGGGCGGCCTGATCCCCGACCACGCCCGTCGACCCGCCCGACCCTCGCGCCGCCGACCCAGGCCTGAAACACCGGCCCCTCCTGCCGATGGGAGAGGCGTGACCATCGACGGCGGCCCTCCCGGTCCGCCCCCGGTGGATCGCCCACATCATGTCCGCCCTGTTGCGTCCCGCCCCCGACCAGCCCGCGCCCGAACTCCAACCCGGCGCGCCGGCGCGTCGCATGGACGCCGGCATGGTCGTGGTGTGGGTGGGTCTCGTCGTCGGCGCCGGGCTGCTCGGTCTGGCCGCCTCCGATGCCAGCCGCTCCGAGATCGGGGAGAACAGCCACTTCCACGTCTTCTGGGCGGGGATCTTCGCCTTCCTGGTGCCCGCCGCCTGGAAGCTGCTGTCGCGCCACACCCGTGACCTCGACCGCTACCTCATCGTCATCGCCCTCGGGCTCTACTCCTACCTGCCCAAGTTCCTCGCCTACCCCGGCCGGACCGCCTTCTTCGACGAGTACGCCCACTGGACCCAGGTGGAACGCATGTTCCACGACGGCCTGCTGTTCATGCGCAACAACCAGGTCGTCGTCATCGGCGACTACCCGGCCATGCACACCACGGCGACGAGCCTGCGCCACCTGACGGGGCTGAGCACCTACCACGTCTCGGTCGTCATGCTGCTGGCTCTGCACGTGGTGGCCCTGGTCGGGGTGATGGCCATCGGGACCCGCATCGGCGGGTCCCGCCACGTCGGGGGGATCGCCGCCCTCTTCTACGCCGTCGGCCCGGGCTTTTGGTACTTCAACTCCCAGTTCGCCTACGAGTCGTTCTCGATCATCTTGTTCATCTGGTCGGTGACGAGCCTCGTGCACATGCAGATGTCACGGACCACCTCGTGGAACCGCACGGCGTGGCTCGTGACCGGCATCCTCATCTCGTTCACCCTGACCGGGTCGCACCACCTGTCGAGCTACTCGAACCTCATCGTGCTGGGCGCCTTCGTCGCCGCCTCGTTCGTGCTGGTGGTGCTGCGTAAGGAATCGCCGGCCAACTTCCTCGAGGGCCTCGCCTTCTTCGTGATCGTGGCCCTGCTCACGGGCTGGTGGTTCGTCAACGAGGCACCCAACACCCGCGCCTACCTCCAGCCCTACATCGAGGGTGGCATCAGCGAGACGGCGGGTTTCCTGTCGGACACCGAGACCGGAGGCGGCGAGGACGCGGCCGCCCAGCGCGAACTGTTCTCGGGGTCGACGATCCCCCTGTACGAGAAGGTCCTGTCCTTCGCCACCCCGGTGCTGGTGGCCGCCATGGCCGCCTTCGCCTGGCTGGTGCAGTGGCGACGGGGGATGAAGCGCTCCTCGGCGCTCGCCATGGCCTTCGTGGCCGGGGTCTACTTCGTCGTGTATCCCATGATGCTCTCGGAGACGGGAGCCGAGGGAGCACGAAGATCCTGGTCGTTCACCAACGTGGGCGTGGCCGTGCTCATCGCCCTCGGGGTGCAGGTCTTCCCCCTGGCACGGCGCTGGACCTGGCGGACGCTGGGGACCGTCGGGGTGATGGCGTGCGTGGCGATCATCATGATCGGCAACATCGCCGCCGGTACCAACGAGCTCTACCGCTTCCCCGGGCCCTACGTCTTCGGGTCCGACACCCGCTCGACGACCAACGAGCTGTTCGAGACGGCGGCCTGGTTCCGCGAGACCCAGGGCCCCGACCAGGGTCTCATCTCGGACCGCACCAACCAGATCGTGTTCGCCTCGCGGGCCCTGGCCATCCTCGGCGTGCCCAGCGAGTCGTACCCGGTGTGGGACTTCATCGTGAAGGAGGAGCCGGTCGATCCCGGCCTGCTCGACCAGGTGGCCGACGAGGACCTGCGCTTCGTCGTCATCGACAAGCGCCAGGTCGACTACATCCCGCGCACCAAGTTCTACCTGGACCAGAAGGAACCCCTGGCCGGGGAGCGGACCGAGCCGGTGGGCATCGGCTCGTTGACCAAGTGGGACGAGATGCCCTACGCCCTGCGGATCTACGAAAGCGACCACCTCATCGTCTACCGCCTCGACCCGACCTCCTTCGACACGCCCTACCGGGTGGGCAACGGCCTCGCCGACGTGACCACCAGCGCCGAGGCGGCCACATGACCCACAGCACCCGTCCCCTCCCCGAAGCCCGGGCGGTTCCAGCCCGGGTGTGGTCGCGCCTGGCGGTCCGGGTCGGGGTCGAGCGCCACGCCGACCAGCGCCTCATCGTCGACACCGCCCGCTTCGTGGTGGCGTCGGCGGCCGCCCTCGGCGTCGCCGCCCTCCTCCTGCCCCCATCGGTGCGCTGGGTGCTGGTCCCCGCCGCCCTGTTCGTCCCCGGCCACGCCGTCGTGTCGGCCCTCTTCGGCCAACACCTCGAGTTCGGCGGGGTCCGCCGAGCGGCCCTGACCGTGGTCCTGTCCTTCGTGTCCTACGCCCTGTTGGCCCTGGCGGTGTTCGCCGCCGGCTTCCGGATGAGCCGGGTGACGGTCGTGGTGTCGGTCAACGTCCTGGCGTGGGTGTGCGCCGCCGTGATCGCCCACCGCAAGATCCGGGCCCAGCGGGGCGAGGCGGTCAGCGACCCGCCCCCGCCGACCTACCGCCCCCGTCTCGATCCGCGCCAGCTCGTGGTGCCCGTGGGGGCCATGGTCCTGGCCCTGGTGGTGGCGTGGGGATCGGTGCACGTCCTGCCCCGCCGACCCCCCGAGGAGTACTCGGCCATCGCCTTCGACGGCTCGTGGGCTCTCGTCAACCGGACGGTGGCCGTCGACCCCGGCACCGACACGGTCGTGAGCTTCCGGGTCATGAACCGCACCCGCTCCGAGCAGACCTACCAGGTGTCGGCCCGCATCGACGAGGGTCCGAGCTGGTCGTCGACCACCCTGGTGGTACCCGCCCTGTCGACGGCCACCGGCACCGTGACGGGCCGGGTACCCGCCGGGGCGTGCCACGCCCGCCTCGAGGTCGCCATGGACGTCGAGGGCGACGACGTGGACCGTGATCCCCTGGTGCTGTACATGCGCGACGTCGACGCCGAGTGCTGACCACCCCGCCGTGCTCAGATCGAGCGCTCGCGCACGATGGCAGCCAGGTCGAGGCGGTCCAGGGCCCGGAAACCGGGTAGTTGGGCGACGAGGGCGCCGCCGGCGACGAGGGCGACGGCCAGTACCAGCGACGTCGGGGTGAGCACGAGGCTGAAGCGGAAGGCCTCGGTGTCGAACTGGGAGAGGAAGACCCGCGCCACCCCGACCCCGATGAGCAGACCCGGCACGATGCCGCCCACCACGACGGCGAGGTTCTCCGCCGTCAACACGGACCGGACGAAGCCCCGGCCGGCACCGTTGGCCATCAAGGTGGCGACCTCCCCGGTGCGTTCGGCGATGGTGACCGTCACCACGTTGAACAACAAGGCGACGGCCATGGCGACGGCGAAGAGGACCATGATGCCGACGAAGGCGATCGACAGGCGCATGAGGTTGCGCATGTAGCGCACCAGGGCCACGTGATCGGTGACCGCCACCGAGTCGGGACGGGCGGCGAGGTCGTCACGCACCGCTTCGTGCTGGTCGGGATCGGTGAGGGCCACCGAGACGGCGGTGGGCGGCGGACCACCCACCGCCCGCCAGGCCTCGAGGGAGACGTAGCTGACGGC
>RFFY01000690.1 GCA_003697065.1 Actinomyces sp.
CTGACCGACATCCCCCTCGAGCGGTGGGCCGAGGTCCACGCGACCAACCTCACCGGGGTCCTGCTGTCGTGTCGCGTGGCGGCGCCCCCGATGATCGCCACCGGTGGCGGGTCGATCATCACGGTGGCGTCGATGGCGGCCCTCACCAGCTGGCCCGAATCGGCGGAGTACTCGGCCACCAAGTCGGGGGTTCTGGGTGTCACCCGCTCGGTGGCCATGGAGCTCGGGCCCCACGGGATCACCGCCAACGCCGTGTGCCCCGGCAACACCGACACCCCCATGCTGCACCAGGTCGCGTCCGAGGTGGGCGGGCGCCTCGGCATGACGGGCGCCGAGTGGATGGCCATGCGGGCCGCCGACACCGCCCTGGGGCGCCTGGCCGAGCCCGACGAGATCGCCGGCGTCATCGCCTTCCTGGCCTCCGACGACGCCCGCTACATCACCGGCCAGTCGATCGAGGTCGACGGGGGCCTGATCCTCACCTGATCCTCACCTGATCCTCAAGCGATGCGATCGAGCATGTCGGCGGTCACGGCGTAGACCGGGTCCTCCCCGGCGAAGAAGCGGCGGAGTTCCTCCACCGCCAGCTCCCCCATGCGGTGGCAGTTCTCGATGCACCCGGCGATGTGAGGGGTCAACACGGCGTTGTCGAGCCGGCGCAGGGGGCTGTCGGGGGCGGGCGGTTCGGGGTCCATCACGTCGAGGAAGGCGAACAGGCGCCCGGTCTCGAGTTCGGCCACCAGGGCGGCCTCGTCGACGAGATCACCCCGGGCCGTGTTGATCAGCACGGCACCGTCGGGCATCAGGGCCAACCTCTCGGCGTCGATGAGGTGATGGGTCGACGGCAGGGACGGGCAGTGCAACGACACCGTGTCGCTGCGCCGCAGCAGCTCCTCGAGCTCGACCTTCTCGACGCCGAGAGCACGCGCCTCGGCCTCGTCGAGATAGGGGTCCGCCACGAGGATCCGCACCTCGAAGGGGCCGAGCAGCTCGATCACGTGACGTCCCACGTTGGAGGCCCCGACGATCCCCACCACGCTGCGGCCCAACTCGCGCGCACCCCACCGGTCCCACACCGGGCTGTCACGCCACCCTCCCTCGCGCAGGTGGCGCGAGAGGGGGAAGATCCGCTTGCGCCCCACCAGCATGAGTCCCAGGGTGGTCTCGGCCACGTCGCGGGCGAGAACCACACCGGCGGAGGTGAGGTGGATGCCGCGCTCCCAGAAGCGCTCGCTGACGAAGCGCTTGACACTGCTGCCCATGTGGGCCATCGCCACCAGGCGGGGGGCGGCGTCGAGGACGTCGGCGTCGAGACGGGCGACCCCCCAGCTCGTGATGCAGGCGTCGGCGCCGGCCAGCACCCGCCGCAGAGCGGCGGCGTCTGCCGGTTCGCCGCCCTCGTGGTGCACGACGTCGGCGAACTCCTCCAGGGCCCGCCACGCCTCGTCGCTGAACATGCGCCGGTAGTTGTCTCGCCCGATCGTGATCGCCACCACGGGACGGTGATTGCCCTTCATCGGATCCCTCCCCGACTCCTCGC
>RFFY01000691.1 GCA_003697065.1 Actinomyces sp.
CACCTACCCCGTCACCATCCCCGGGCCCGACACCGACGCCCCGGCGACCCCCACCACCTCCCCCCGGGCCGGCACGACGCCGGTGGCGCCTCCCGTCGACGGTCGTCTCGCCCTCCTCCGGGCTCTCGGGGTCACCGAGGCGCCCACCGGGTCGGTGCCCGAGACGATTCCCGTCGCCTGGACGCTCGATCCGGGCCGCGACGAGGCAGGTGCGCCGAGGGCCCTGGTGGCGGAGGCGGGAGCCGTCGGCGGCCTCGTCCGCTCGGTCGCCGCCTGGGACACGGGGTGGCTCGTCGTCCTCGACGACGCCACCTTGCGCACCGCCCTCGCCGGCCCCGACGACACCGGCGCCTGGCGCACCGTGGCCGCCCTCGTCGCCGAACCCGACCCCGTCGCCGGCGGGGCCTGTCGCCCCGCGGATGCCGCCGGAGACCTCGCCGGCCTCGTCGGCGCCACCAGCGCGACCCTCAGCGTCGACGGGGGGCAGCTCCGGTCCACCGACGCCACCCTGCCCGCCCCGCCCCTGTGCGTCGGGGCGGGCGACGCCGGTGTCTGGGTGGGCGGACGCGACGGCGTGGTCGCCCTGGCGGGCCCGGACGCCGCCGGGGTCGGACCGGTCACCGTGGCGAGCCTCGACGTGGGCGCCGGCGCCGCCCTCGTCGTGGCCGAGGACGGCACCGCCCGCCGCGCCCTGCTCGACCTCATCCCCCCCGACACCGGCGGCTCCGAGGCCGGGGCCGGCGCCGCCGTCGACGACGCCCCCGGTCTGGGGCGCAGCATCGGCTCCCCCGAGGCCGGGCCCCGACCCGAACATCCCGGCGACCGGGGCGGCTGGGCCCAGCTGCTCACCCTGGCCGTGCTCGCCGGAGGCGTGAGCGTCATCATGTGGCGGATCCTGCACGCCGCCCGCCGGGTCGACCGGACGGTCGGGTCGTGACGGCACCGGCCGCCACCGGGTCCCGCCTCGACCGGGTGGCACCCGAAGCCCTCTTCGTCGCCTCGGGTGTCTCCATGTACCTCGGGGCGAGCATCGCCGTGTCCCTGTTCGACCGGCTCGAACCGGCCACGGTCGCCTGGCTCCGGGTCGTCAGCGCCGCCCTCGTCGTCATCGTCGTCCGCCGGGCCTGGCGGCGGCGCTGGACGCGGGTCGAGCTCGGTTGGGCCGCCGCCTTCGGCACCTCCCTGGCCGCCATGAACACCCTCTTCTACCTCGCCACCGACCGCCTGGCCCTTGGCTCGGGGGTCGCCGTCGAGTTCGTCGGTCCCATCGCCGTGGCCGTGTTCGGCGCCCGCACCCTGCGCAATCTCGCCGCCATCGGCGCCGCCGTCGCCGGCATCGGCCTCCTGTCGGGCTTCAGTACCGGCAGCGAACGGGTCGGGGTGGCCCTGGCCCTCGGGGCCGGCGTCCTGTGGGCCGGCTACATCGTGCTCGGCTCCCGGGTCGCCCACGGCTCCGCCGTCGACGGTCTGGGGATCGGCATGGCCATCGGCGCCCTCGTCATCGCCCCCGTCGGGGTCCTCGACCTGCCCGCCGCCGCCGCCGACCCGCGCCTGATCGGTGCATGCGCCGTCGTCGGCCTGCTCTCGAACGTCATCCCCTACGGCATCGACCAGCTCGTCCTGCGCCGCCTGTCTCCCAGCCGCTTCGCCCTCCTGCTCGCCCTCCTGCCGGCCGTCGCCACCGGGCTCGGGCTCCTCGTGCTGGGCCAACGGCCCTCACCCGCCGAGCTGGTCGGGATCGCCGCCGTGATGGTCGCCATCGCCCTGCGCGACCGCACCGGCGAGGCCCCGCCCGTCCCCCTCGCCGAGGCCTGACCGCCTCGCACCCGCACCGAGGACCGTCATGACCCTGCGCTTCGACACCGACTTCGAACCCCACCACGGCGAGCTCGTGACCGTCTCGCCGCTCCTGCGCCGGATCGTCGCCCCCAACCCGTCGAAGTACACCTGGCACGGCACGGGCACCTACGTCGTCGGCCACGGCCGGGTCACCGTGATCGACCCCGGCCCCGACGACCCCGACCACGTCGCCGCCCTGCTCGCCGCCCTCGGTGACGAGACGGTCGAGCGGATCTGCGTCACCCACACCCACGCCGACCACTCCCCCGGTGCCCGCCTGCTCGCCGCCGCCACCGGCGCACCGGTCCTCGCCTGGGGCCCGCACCCCCACGAGGCGGTCGGTGAGGGTCCCGACGACGACGCCGGTCGTCCCCGGGGCGTCGACCTCGACTTCGAGCCCGACGAGCGGCTCGCCCACGGCGAGGTCCTCGACGCCCCCGACCACACCCTCGAGGTGCTCCACACCCCCGGCCACATCTCCAATCACCTCTGCTTCGCCCTGCGCGAGGAGGGCGCCGTTCTCACCGGCGACCACGTCATGGGCTGGTCGACCACCGTCATCCCCCCGCCCGACGGGGACATCGCCGCCTATCTGCGCAGCCTCGAGCTCCTGTTGGCCCGCGACGAGGAGGTCGTCTACCCCACACACGGGGGGCCCCGCCACGACGCTCACGCCCACATCGCCGCCCTACGCGAGCACCGTCTCGAGCGCGAGCTCCAGATCGTCACCCAGCTCGAACTCGGTCCGCGCTCACCCCGCGAGATCGTCGCCGTGCTCTATGCGCAGGTCCGCCCCGAGCTCCACGAGGCCGCCGCCCGGTCCGTGCTGGCCCACCTGCGCAAGCTCGCCGACGAGGGCCGGGCCCGGCCCGATCCCGATGCCGACCCCCTCGACCCGGCGACCGTCTGGCGACTCGGAAGCTGAGACCGGAGGACGGGCTCAGACGGGGGCCAACTCGACGCCGACCTCGACCGGGTGGTGACAGGCCACGACGTGATCGTCACCGACGAGCCGGGTCTCGGGTTCCTCGCTCCGGCAGATCTCGTCGGCGTGGGGGCAGCGGGTGTGGAAGCGGCAGCCCGAGGGGGGCGCGATCGGTGAGGGGATCTCGCCTTCGATGTTCCCCTCGCTCACGTCGACGGTGGGCGCCGGCTCGGGGATGGAGGCCAGCAGGGCCCGGGTGTAGGGGTGGCGGGGCTGCTCGTAGAGGGTGTCGGCCGGCCCGATCTCGCACACCTTCCCCAGGTACATGACGACGATCCGGTCGCTCACGTTCTTGACCACGGCCAGGTCGTGGCTGATGAAGATCAGGGTCAGCCCGTAGCGGGCCTTCATGTCCTCGAGCAGGTTGAGGATCTGGGCCTGCACCGACACGTCGAGGGCCGAGACGGGCTCGTCGCAGATCAGGACCTTGGGGTCCAGGGCGAGAGCCCGGGCGATGCCGATGCGCTGGCACTGGCCACCGGAGAACTGGTGGGGGCGACGCTCACCGAAACGGGGATCGATGCCCACCGCCTCCATGAGCTCCTCGATACGAGCCTGGGACCAGACACCGTGCTCGTCGCCCCAGACCGCCAGACCCTCGGAGATGATGTCGCGTACCCGCCGCCGGGGGTTGAGCGAGGCGATGGGGTCCTGGAAGATCATCTGGAGGTCGGGGCGGACACGGCGCAGGTCCTTCCCGTCGAGTTCGACGAGGTCCTTGCCCCGGTACCAGACGTGGCCGCTGCGGATGGGGTTGAGTCGGATGATGGAGCGGGCGACGGTGGACTTGCCGCAGCCCGACTCGCCGACGAGCCCGAGTGTCTCGCCCTCGGCCAGGTCGAAACTCACCCCGGACACGGCATGGACGACCTGGTGGCGTCCCACGGGGAACTCGACCACCAGGTCCTCGACCCGCAGGAGGATGTCGTCGCGCTGGCGCAACTGGGCTCGACCCGATCCGGCCATCAGCGGGCCTCCTCACCGGCGGTGACGGCACCCTCGACGACCCGGCCCGCCGCCGTGACCCCGCGGGCCAGGTTGGCGGCCAGGGCCTCTTCCCCACGGGGTGTGCCGACCGGGTGGAAGCAGGCGAACTCGTGCAACCCCGGCAC
>RFFY01000692.1 GCA_003697065.1 Actinomyces sp.
GCCGAGGTCCTCGACCGCAGCGGCGTCCTCGAGCAGGTGGGCGGGCTCGACGCCCTGTTGTCCCTGCAGGTCAACACCCCCGCCACGTCCAACGCCGCCACCTACGCCCGGATCATCCACGAACGCCACACCCTGCGCCGTCTCATCGAGGTCGCCAACCGGATCAGCGAGATCGGCTACAGCCGTCCCGACGACGTGGTCAAGGCGGTCGACGAGGCCGAGAACATGATCTTCCAGGTCGCCCAGGGGCGCGACATCGACACCCTCGTCGACATCCGCGACCTGCTCGACATCACCCTCGACTCCATCGAGAAGCGGGTCGAGAACCGGGGACGGGTCACCGGCACCCCGACCGGCTTCGTCGATCTCGACGACCTCCTGTCGGGTCTGCAGCCCAATGCCCTCGTCATCGTGGGTGCCCGCCCCTCGATGGGCAAGACCGCCTTCGCCCTCGGCCTCGCCGCCCACGCCGCCGTGCGCGAGGGCCGGCCGGTGTTGTTGTTCAGTCTCGAGATGAGCCATCTCGAGATCACCCAGCGCCTACTCGCCGCCGAGGCGAACGTCGACGCCAAGGGGCTGCGCGACGGCGATCTGGACGAGTCGGACTGGACCCGCATCTCCAAGGCCCTGGGGCGCCTGTCCGACGCCCCCATCTGGATCGACGACAACCCCAACCTCACGGTCATGGAGATCCGGGCCAAGGCCCGGCGCCTCCAGAGCAAGGTCGGGTCGCTGGGCATGGTGGTCGTCGACTACCTCCAGCTCATGACCGGGCGGTCGTCGGCGGAGAACCGTCAGGTCGAGGTGGCCGAGATCAGCCGGGGTCTCAAGATCCTGGCCCGCGAGCTCGAGTGCCCGGTCGTGGGCCTGTCCCAGCTCTCCCGGAACCTCGAGAGCCGTCAGGACAAGCGCCCGATCCTCGCCGATCTGCGCGAGTCGGGCTCGATCGAGCAGGACGCCGACGTGGTGATGTTCATCTACCGCGACGAGGTGTACCACCCCGGCGATCCCGAGACCGAGGGCAAGGCCGAGATCATCGTCGCCAAGCACCGCAGCGGACCCACCGGCACCATCGAGTTGGCCTGGTTGCCGCGCTACACCGCCTTCCGCAACTTCAGCCGCCGCGCCGAGTACTGACGGTCCCACTGCCGTCCCACCCGGATGTCTCAGGCGGCGACGCCGACGTCCCAGTCGAACAGGGGCCCGCCGGTCCAGCAGACGCCGGTCTCGAAGAGGGTCTCGAGGACCCCGACCTCGCTGACGGGATCGAGCAGGGTCAGGTGTCCGTCCCGATGGAGGGGCTCGACGGCACGGTGGCAGATGGCGCGCCGTCGGTAGGGATCGTCGTCGGCGACGAGGAGAGGGTCGAGACCGACGATCGTGCCGGCGCCGAGCCCGTAGGCGCCGGGGTGCGGTTCGGTGGAGCCGGCGCCGTAACCGACGAGGGCCGGGAGGAGACCGGCGGCGGTGAGAGGTTCGAGGGCGGCGACGGCCCGCCGCCCGGCCACCAGGTCCCCGGCGGGGACCTCGACCACGAGTTCGTAGGGGCGCACCCCGTGGTGATCGAGCAGGGCCGTGAACGCCTCTTCCCAGCGCCGGCGTTCGCGCCGACCGGCGGGCGGACCGGAGGCTGGTGCGAAGACGTCGAGGGCCGCCAGCATGAGGCGCTCGCGTCCGCGCCGGTGCAGGGACCGCGTCCAGGCCCCGCAGACGGCGTCGACGACGGCGGAGACCGTGTGACCGGCCACCTCGGTGGTCCAGGCGCACCGCCGGTGGGCGGGTACCAGCTCGAGACGCCAGTGGGGACGGGCGGCGTCGGCCAGGCGGGGGCGAACCGCGACCGGTCGGCCCGAGCGGAGCTCGACCAGGGTCGAGAACCCGACTCTCGGGTGGATGACGCGGTCGCTGTACATGGTCCGGGTGTCGGCGTCCGCCGGGAGGAGCTGAACGAGGGCGGACCACAAGGGGAGGGGCGATCCAGCGATCGGTGACAGGTGGTCGGGGCCGGTTCCCCCGGGGGGTGGGACCGGGGTCCCGGGACCGGTCTGTGGCCACCCGTGCCGACGGGGACAGGTGTGCCGCCGCCACGCGACGGGGGCCGGGCCGGGCGGACCGCTAGCGTCGGTCCCGTGTCACGAGGGGTGGTGGCGGTCGTCGGGGTGGCGATCGGGATCCTTGCCGGCAGCGTCGCCGTCGTCGTCTTCTCTGATGCGCCCGTCGATCCGGTGACGAGCGTGGGGCCGGCGGTGACCTCGTTCCCGGCCGTCGATCACGACCCGGAGGCGGCGGCCGCCTTCGTCGATGCCTGGGAGCGGTGGCGCCACGCCACCTACGTCGCCCGCGGGGTGTGGACCCGCCACCTCGACGCCGGGGGAGCACCCCTGAGCCTCGCCACCTACGTGGCCCAGGATCCGCCCCGCCGTCTCGTGGTGCGCGGTGGTGCAGTGCTGGAGTCGGTGGACGGAACGATCCGGTCGTGCGACAGCGACATCGAGACGGTGACCGACTGCCTCGCCGGCGAGGTCGGCGTCGACTACGAGGAGGCCGTCGAGCGGGAACTCGCCCTCATCCGCCGTCAGGTCAGCGGTCCCGAGCGGGCCTACGACGTGGGACGCGACGAGCAGGTGGGGTGCTGGGTACTGGAGCTGGAGCATGCTGCCGCCGCACCCCCCTGGGGGCGCTGGGCCCGCTTCTGCTTCGACGAGAACACCGGGGCCCTCGTCTCGGCCCGGATCCGGCGCCCGAGCGCCGTCGACGCCGAGCACGTGGTCGAGCTGCGCTCGTCGGTGACGGGGGCCGACTTCGGCGCCTGAACACGCCCGGGCCGCCCCCCGGACCCGGCGCGTCGCCCGACCAGGTGGTGGGTCCTGTGGCCCTGTCGTCGTGGACCGCGGTCCCGGCCCGCGCGGACCGATCGACCGATCCGCGCCGTTTCCCTCAAGCCGCCGCCCCCGGGGCCGATAGATCACCTGTCCGGTGGACATCGCCCCCACCGGATGACAGAGGAGAAGGGCGGGGGTCGGGTACAACTCCCTCCAACGCATCGCCACCAGCGCTTTTCCAGGGTGCTGGCGCTCTCATCCGGCCTCCGCCCCTCCTCGTGGGTCCCCGCTCCCTCCGGTCGAGCACCACGGACCCTCCCGTGACCAGCGGCCGCCGTCCCGCGTGGCGGTGTCGCCCCCGACGGGACGATGATGGCCTCATGTCCAGCGGCGACGTGTTCGGTCAGGACCTGCTCGTGTGGATCGTGCTGGCCCTGGGGGGCGCCATGGCGGTCGGCAACGTCCTGGCCCTGGTCCGCCCGCCCGCCACCCGTCACGAGGGCGAGCTCGAGCGGGCTCCCGTCGTGCGCAGTGTGGTGTACGCCCTCATCGGTGCCGTGGCCGCCGTCTGGGCACTCGCCAGCCTTCTCACCGGCTGAGTCCGCCGGGTGTCGCGGGCCGCGGCCCCGCCCCCGGTGTGGCGGCGCGTCACCCGTCGGGACGACCGCGCCAGCGCGCCGGGCGGCGCTCGAGGAAGGCGCGGATCGCCTCCCGGTAGTCGTCCTCGGTCGTCATGGCGTCGAGCCGGGCCTGGGCGTCGCGCACCGAGCGGGCGGGATCGTCGTGGAGCAGGTCGGCGGCGAGCTGGCGTTTCGTGGCGGCCAGGGCGTGGGGGCTCGTCTCGGCGACGAGCTGGTGGGCCCAGCGCCGGGCCGTGTCGAGGACCCCGTCGGGGTCCGCCAAGCGGTTGACGAGGCCCATGTCGGCCAGTTCCTCCGACAGGGCGACCCGGCTGGAGAGGAGCAGGTCGTTGGCCCGGGAGAGCCCGATGAGGCGGGGCAGGAGCCAGGACAGTCCGTACTCGGCGGGAAGGTTGAGGCGACCATGGGCGGTGGTCCACTTGGCGCCACGCGCGGCGACGCGCAGGTCGCACCAGCAGGCCAGGACCATACCGACCCCGGCGGCGGCCCCGTTCACGGCGGCGATGGTGACCGTGCGCAGGCCGAGGAACCAGCTGAAGTCGGCGTCGATGCGGGGGTCGAACATCTCGCCGGGGGTCACGAGATCGGGTGGTGTGCCGGCGTCGTAGCCGCCCCGTTCGACGTGACCCTCCAGGGCCCGGGTGTCGGCCCCGGGGCAGAAGGCCCCGCCATCGGGGTCGCCGGTGACGACCACGGCCCGGACGGCGGGGTCGTCGTCGGCGAGGGCCAGCAGGTGGCGGACCTCGGTGTGCATGCGGCCCGTCCAGGCGTTGTGGCGGGCGGGCCTCGACAAGGTGAGGACCCCGACGCCGTCGTCGACGTCCCAGCGGGTGGTCTTCAGGTCCACGCGAGGCGCTCCGGTGGTGGGCTCGGCGGCGTCACAAGGTGAAGCGCATGGCGCCCACCAGGGCCCCCGGCAGGCGGACGCTCTCCATCGAGCGCGCCCCGTAGGTGGACGAGTCGAGGATGGTCTCGCTGGTGTCGGTCAGGCCCTCGAGCCGGTCGCCGAGGAGGTGGTAGGCGGTGTCGTCGAAACGCAGGACCTGCACCGGAGCGACGATCTCGCCCCCGTCGACCCAAAAGGTGGCGAAGCGGGTCATGCCCGTGGTGCGGCAGGCCGACCGGTCGCTGAAGTTCAGGTACCAGAGGTTGCCGATGTACAGGCCCGTGCCCAGGGCGTCGAGGACCGAGTCGGTGGCCAGGTCGCCGGGGTCGATGGCCAGAGACTGGGGGAACTCGTGGCTCTCGGCGCCGTTGGTGGCGATGCCGTACTCCCGGGCGGTCCGGGGTGACACCAGGGTGCCGGCGTGGGTCCCCCGGTCGACGAGCACGATCCGGTCGGGCCGGCGGAAACCCTCGGACTGGAAGTCGGGGGCGACCCCGCCGGCGGTGTCCTCGCGGATGGTGACGGCGGGGTGGAGGTGGACGCCCTCGGTCACCATGCGCAAAAGGGGCGTGGTGCGGGTGCGGTGGGCCTTCTCGCTGAAGCCGCCCCACGAGAGCAGGTCGGTGATCTCGCGCAGGGCGGCGGGCGCCAGATAGGCCCGGTACTCGCCGGGCTTCAGGTCGAGCGGGGGCCGGGCCAGGGCCTCGAGCTGGCGGCTCGACCAGGCGAGACGGGAGGCGAAGGTGTCGTCGTCCCAGCGCCGCCCGGCGTAGAGGTTCTTGGCCGCCTTGTCGTCGTGCAGGTACAGGGACCAGTCGAGGTTGAAGGTGGTGGTCTCGAACCAGTTCCGCTGACCGAGCGAGTTGGCGAAGCCGACGAAGGAGTCGCCGGCGGCGTAGACCCCGACGAGGTCGTGCTTCTCGGCGCGGGCACGGATGGTGCCGACGGCGTCACCGGGATCGGGCAGGGTGCCCCGTTCGAGGCGCTCGCTGGAGGAGACCTCGGTGTTGTAGTCGAGGTGGGGATCCTCGGGCACGGCCCGGATCTGGTCGCGCAGATCGTCGAGGAGGCGCGACACCCGGCCCCGGTCCTGGTCGAGGTCGCCGGCGAGGGTGAGGGAACCACCGGCGTGGCGGGCGCCGACCACGAGCTCGAGATGCAGCTCGCGCTGGTGGACGCTGGTGGCCTGGCGCACGGCGGCGTGGTTGAAGCGCACGAACTGGGAGTCCTCGCCGACGAGGTGGGCGAGGAGGACCTCGTCGCCGCGGAGGCGTCCGGTCGTCCAGGTGACGAGCTCGTCGAACCAGGTGGCTGTGGTGCTCATGCCTCACCCCCGAAGACCTCGACGTCGGCGAAGCGGCACACCGGTGAGGCGTGGCCCACCCACTGCATCTGGTTGGGTTCGCCCTTGCCGCAGTTGGGGACGCCCATGACGGCGAAGGTGTCGGCGTCGCCGACGCCGTCGAGGGAGCGCCAGAAGGTGGCGGAGATCCCCCGGTAGCCGGGGTTGCGGACGACGGGACCGAGCTCGCCGTCGACGATGATGCGGCCGTACTCGCAGCCGAACTGGAACTTGTTGCGGCTGTCGTCGATGGACCAGGAGTTGTTGGTCTCGAGCCAGACCCCCCGCTCGACCCCGGCGACGAGTTCGTCGAGGGTGCTGGTACCGGGTTCGACGTTGAGGTTGGCCATCCGGTCGATGGGGGCCCGGTTCCAGCTGCAGGCCCGGGCGTTGGCGACACCGGGGAGACCGGCGCGGGCCTGGGAGACGGCGCCGCCGAGGGGCCGTTCGAGGATGCCGCGGCGGATGAGGTAGGTCCGTTCGGCCGGGGTGCCGTCGTCGTCGAAGGCGTAGGAGGCGAGCTGGCCGGGCACGGTGGGGTCGTAGGTGACGTTCAGGAGTTCGGAGCCGTAGCGGTAGGTGCCGAACATGTCGGGGGTGACGAAGCTGGTACCGGCGTAGTTGCGCTCGTCGCCCAGGATGCGGTCGAGCTCGAGGGGGTGGCCGATCGACTCGTGGATCTGGAGGATCATCTGGTCGGGGGCGAGCACGACGTGCATCCGCCCCGAGGGGCAGTTGGGGGCGGACAGGAGCTCGAGGACCTGTTCGCGGAGGCGGGGGGCGGCGTCGCCGAAGCCGTGGCGGTCGAGGACCTCGATCCCGCCCTGGCCGCTGTAGGAGCCACCCCCGTAGGAGCGGGTCTGGGTGTTGGTGCCCTCGTTGGCGGTGACCTGCAAGACGGGGAAGAGGTGATGGAAGCGCTGGTGGACGTGGCCGCCCCCGTTGGTCACGAGCACCGAGTCGATGTCGACGAGGCGGACGGCGGCGAGGGTGTCGACGATGCGGGGGTCGCCCCCGAGCCGGCGCTCGTGGTCGACGAGCAGGGCGATCCACTCGTCGAGGGCGAGGGTGTCGGCAGGTCGGGCGACGGGTGATTCGTAGGACCCGACGGGATGGCCGAGGGGCGTCTGCTCGGGCAGGCCGAGGCCGGCGGCGAGGCGGGCACTGCGGGCGGCCCAGGCGCGGGCGGCGTCGATGGCGGCGCGCACACCGGCGTCGGACAGGTCGCTGGTGGCGGCGTGGCCCACCCCGCCCTCGTGCCAGACGGTGATCATGACCCCGGTGTCGAGGTGGGTGCTGACGGGCTGGACCACCCCGTCGCGCACGGCGATCGATCGCGAGCGTTCGTCGACGAGGCGCGCCGAGGCGTAGTCGAGCTCGCCGGGCAGGAGGTGGCGGAGGCGCCCGGTGAGCTCGTCGAGTTCGATGGTGGGGGTCGGCATGCAGGCAGCCTAGGCGCCGGAGGTGAAGACCTCGGCGTGACGGCGGCGCAGCTCGTGCTTTTGCACCTTGCCCATGGTGTTGCGGGGCAGGGCGTCGACCCGCA
>RFFY01000693.1 GCA_003697065.1 Actinomyces sp.
GAGGATGGTGCGGGGGGCCGAGAAGGGCTGGGCCGGGGCGACGTCGTCGAAGGCGTGGCGCACGACCGAGGCACCCTGCAACAGGAGCTGGGCCCCGAGCTTCGCCGCCCGCCAGGGAAGGGTGGCCAGGTGGACGGCCGAATCGACGGCCCGGCGTTCGGGTCCCGGGACCGGCTCGGGTTCGTAGGGCGGGGGCGGGGGATCGGGCGGGGGGTCGGGTTCGAGGTCGAAGAGCATGGTGGCCATGTCCGAACCCGAGACCCCGTCGATGATGCTGTGATGGAGCTTCATCAGCAGGGCCACGCGCCCGTCGGCCCGCCCCTCGATGAGCCAGGCCTCCCACAGGGGGTGGCAGCGGTCGATCTTGGTGCTGGCCAGGTGGCCGATCAGGCGGCCGAAGGCCTCCTCGTCGCCGGGGGCGGGGACCGCGACGTGGCGGAGGTGACGCTCGGGATCGAAGTCGGGATCGTCGACGAAGAGGGGATGATCGACGCCGGCCGGCACGGTCACGACCTTCCACCGGAACTGGGGGACCCGGTGGATCCGGCGTTCGACGAGGTCGCGCAGGCCCTCCAGGGTGAGGGGCGCCGTCGCCGTGGAGGGGTCGAGCAGGAGCACCGCCGAGACGTGGAAGTGCCACTCGGGTCGTTCGCCGTAGAGGAATGCGGTGTCGGGTCCGGCCACCCGGTGCACGGTCATCACCCCCTCCGGGGTCCCGGCCCGCCGCGGGCGCGGGGCGGCGACCCCGCCGGGAGTGTGCGTCGTCGTCGGCGACCGGCGCCAGGGACCGAGGTCCCGACGCGCCGGAGATGACGCGACCCCGGTGCCTTGCCCGCCGCCGGGATCTCGGCGAGGCTGCCGCGATGCCAGTCGACGATCACGTGGCCGAGAACCGGCGCTACTGGAACGCCCGGGCGGGGGACTGGGTGGCGGCCGGCGAGCGGGCCTGGGCGGGGGAGCCGCGGTGGGGCCAGTGGGGTCTGGCGGAGTCCGAGCTCGGCCTGCTGGGGGCGGACTACGACGGCGTGCGCGGCGTCGAACTGGGTTGCGGGACGGGCTACGTGTCGGGCTGGCTGGCGGCCCGCGGCGCCGCCATGATCGGTGTCGACGTCTCCGAGACCCAGCTGGCCACCGCACGCCGCCTGGCGGCCGAGCACGGGGTGGCGGTCGACTTCGTCCAGGCCGATGCCGAACGCGTCTGCCTGCGTGACGGGTGCGCCGATCTCGTGATCAGTGAATACGGCGCCGCCTTGTGGTGCTCCCCCCGGCGCTGGCTTGCCGAAGCCCACCGCTTGCTGAGGCCGGGAGGTGAGGTGCTGTGGCTGACCTCCCACCCGCTCGTCGCCGTCTGCTCGCCACTCGACGGGTCGATCCCGGTCACGGAGCACCTGGAGCGGCCCTGGTTCGGTCTGGACCGCCTGGACTGGACCGACGCCGTCGACGAGCCGGGCGGCGTCGAGTTCAACGCCGGCCTCGGCGACTGGTTCGCCCTGTGCCACGAGATCGGTTTCGAGGTGCTCGACTTTCGGGAACTGCGCCCACCGGCCGGTGTCGCCGACCCCGACGCCCGCCCCTTCGCCGTCACCTACGGGTGGGCCCGCCGCTTTCCGTCGGAGATGGTGTGGCACTGCCGACGCCGGTGACCGAGCCGATCACCGCCGCCACGGCGGCGACGGCGGTGGCGCAGCGCGGTGAGGTGAAGATGTCGAAGGCGTGCTGGGCGCCGGGGACCTCCCACAGCACCGTCGGTGCCGCCGACACGGCGGCGAGGGCGTCGACGAAGGCCCGGGTCTCCTCCCGCCACACGAGCACGTCGAGCGAACCCTGGACGACGAAGAAGGGCGGAGCGTCGGCGCGCACCTGGCTGATCGGGGAGCCCAGCTCCCACAGGTCCTCGTCGGGGGGCGCCTGGGCGGGCCGCGAACGCGGTGGCATGACCCAGCGGCGCAGGAAGGGCTCCATCGACGCCGTCCGCCAGCGGATCCGGTGGCGGTTGGTGAGGTCGGTGGGGGGGTAGAAGGGGATGCACGCCGCCACCGAGCAGTCGATGTCGGCGAAGCCGGGCTGCCAGCGCTCGTCGTCGGCGGTGAGGGCGGCCAGGGCGGCGAGGTGGCCGCCGGCCGATCCTCCGGTGACGACGAGACGGTCCGGGTCACCCCCGTGCTCGCCGATGTGGGTGCGGATCCAGGCGATGGCCCGCTTGACGTCGACGAGCTGATCGGGGAAGCGGTGGCGGGGGGCGAGACGGTAGTTCATGGCCACACCCACGACTCCCTGACGCGCCAGATGACGCAGGAGGGGCTGGCCCTGCTGTCGCTTGTCGCCGATGATCCACGCCCCGCCGTGGATCTGCAGGACGACGGGCAGGCGGCGGTCGGGCGCCGCGCCGTCGGCCACCGTCACGTCGGGCGCCGCGCCGTCGGGCAGGTACAGGTCGAGTCGGTGGCGGGGATGATCGCCGTAGGCGATGTCGCGCACCACGCGGACGCCCTCGAGGGAGCCGAGGTCGGGTCGCCACCAGCGGACCTGGGGGGCAGCGTCGACCAGGTCGGCGGGAGTGACGCGGACGCCGAAGCGGGCCAGGGCCTCGGCCGCGCCGAGGGGGGCGCGGCGGGCCCGACGGTCGACGAGGACGAGACCGACGACCGAGGCGGCCAGGGCGGCCATCCCGACCCGTCCGGGAACGGTGGCGGTGACACCGCCGACGCCGGCGGCGACCAGGACGAGGAGCTGGGCCAGCAGGTGCAGACGGGGCGCCTCACCCACGAGCCACGAGGCCATCATGACCGGGAAGGCGAGCCAGGCGGGTCGGCGTAGGCGCACCAGGGCCGTGAGCGTCGCCCCGGCGGCGGC
>RFFY01000694.1 GCA_003697065.1 Actinomyces sp.
CGCACGAGGCTTCGGGGAGAGGGGCGGGCGGGGGGGTGGCAGGTGGGTGCGGGTAGATGGGCGGCCCGGGTCGTCGCAGGAGGGTCCGGGCGGGGCAGGGCGCTGCCGCGTCGCTAGCCTCGGCTCGATGTCGCGTGGCGTGGCCTGGGCTCTGGGCGCCTACCTGATCTGGGGCTTGTCCCCCCTGTACTGGCGGGCCCTGGAGGAGGTGCCACCGGGGGACATCCTCGCCTGGCGGGTGGTGTCGACCCTGGCCGTTCTCGCCCTCGTCCACCTCGTCGGCAGGACGGGCCGTACCGTGTGGGCGCGAGTGGCCGACGCGCGTGTCCGGCGGACCGTTCTCGTCACTGCCGGCCTTCTCGCCGCCAACTGGCTCACCTTCATCTGGGCGGTCAACGCCGGCCGCGTCCTCGAGGCCAGCCTGGGCTACTTCGTCAATCCTCTCGTCTCGGTCGCTCTCGGTGTCGTCGTGTTGGGTGAACGCCTGCGGCCGGCCCAGTGGGTGGCCGTGGGGCTGGCCGGCGCCGGGGTGGCCTGGCTCAGCCTCGGTGTGGGGACGGTGCCGTGGGTGTCGCTCGTGCTCGCCGGCACCTTCGGGCTCTACGGCCTGTTGCGCAAGACGGCACCCGTCGGGTCCCTCGACGGTCTCAGCCTCGAAGTGGCCACCATGGCCCCTGTCGCTCTCGTGGTCGTCGGTGCCCGGGCCGCGGCCGGAGCGGGCGTCGTGGGACCCGGCGTCGGCACCCGCACCCTGTTGGTGCTCGGGTCGGGTCTGCTCACGGCCGCTCCCCTGCTCCTGTTCGCCGGGGCGGCCCGGCGCATCGACCTGAGCCTCGTCGGGGTCATGCAGTACGTGGCGCCGACACTGCAGTTCCTGTGCGGCGTGCTCGTCTTCGGCGAGGCGTGGGAGGGGGCCCGAGCCGTCGGCTACGTCGTGATCTGGGTGGCCCTCGCCGTCTACGCCGTCGAAGGCCTCTGGTGGGCGCGCCGACGCCGGGTTCCCGCCACCCCGGCACTCACCTGAGCAGATCGAGAGCGCCGAGGTCGAGGATCTGGTCGCACGAGCGGTGCAGCATGGCCATGAACATGTCGTCGCCGCGGGGCGTGCGCTCGACGGCGATTGCACCGAGCATGGTGATGAACGGACCCTGGAAGCTCCCGTGGCGGTGGTGGTGGGCGACGGTGGCGGCGTCGAGCTCGACCCCCAGCGTCGCCATTGCCCGCCGATACGCATCGAGGACGGCGGCCTCGTGGCGTCGCCGGGGTCCCGGGTCGAGGGAGGTGCCCACCAGGTAGGCGAGATCGCGACCCCCGCACGCCACCGCCACCGTCTGCCAGTCGACGGCGACGACGGGGTCGTCGGCGTCGCCGAAGAGGAGATTGTCGAGGCGGTAGTCCCCGTGCACCAGGGTGGGAGGGCCGGGCTCGCGGTCGAGCCAGCGGTCCACGTGCTCGGCGAAGGTCTCGCACACCCGCCGGGCGTCGTCGCTCATCCGGTCGGCGTAGCGCTCGCAGAACAGGGGGACGACGAGTCGGACGATCTCGACCGTCTGGTCGGCCAGACTCGACCGCAGCCACCCCAGGTCGGCGAGCTCGTCGGCACCCCACAGGGGAGCGTGGAGGCCGGCCAGGTTCTCGGCCGCCGCCCGCACCTGGTCGGGGGTGGCGCCGGCCAGCTGGTCGCCGGCCACAGCGGGGGCCAGGTCCTCCAGCAGGAGGGTGAACGAGGTCGAGTCGTCGTTCACGGCGGCGTACCAGCACCGGGGGGTCCGCACGGCCAGACGTGGCGCCAGCTCACGGTAGAAGCGCACCTCGTTGCGGTAACCGCCGGCCGCGCCCGCCGCCCGGCTCTCCTCGCTGGGCGAGGGGAACTTGCCGACCAGGGACGGGGGCGCCCCGGCGGCGACAGCACGGGCGGGATCGCGGTAGGTGAGGACGAAGCGCTCGTTGTGGGCCATCTGGCCCGTCCCCACCGGCTCGCGCTCGATCCCGACCACCTCCACGCCATCGGGCAGGCCCGCCGCCGCCAGGACGGCGGTCAGCCAGGACGGTTCGACCAGCGCCGGGTCGTCGAGGATGGCAGGATCGGGTGTCGTCACGAAGCGAAACGGTAGGACGTGGATCGCGAGTCGGCATCACCACAGCGAAGACCGCGCCTCGTCGCCACCACACGGCGCGGACGCGACCTCCTCGGCGACCCCACCCTCAACAAGAGCTCCGCCTTCACCGGACCCGAGCGGACCGCCCTGGGGCTCGAGGGTCTGCTGCCCCATCGGGTCGAGACCCTCGACGACCAGGTGAAGCGGGTCCGCGAGGAATACGACATGGCCGTCGGGCCCCTCGGCAAGCACATCATGTTGCGGGCCCTGCAGGACACCAACGAGGTCCTCTTCTACCGCTTCGTCGTCGACGAACTGGCCGAGGTCCTCCCCATCATCTACACGCCGACCGTCGGCGAGGCGTGCGAGCGCTTCAGCCACATCTACCGGCGCCCCCACGGGCTCTTCTGCGCCTACCCCGAGCGCCACCGTCTCGACGTCCAGCTCGCCAACCACCCCGGGGACGTCGACGTCATCGTCGTGACCGACGGCGAACGGATCCTCGGTCTCGGCGACCAGGGCGTGGGCGGCATGGGGATCCCCATCGGCAAGCTCAGCCTCTACACGGCCTGCGCCGGCATCGACCCGGCCCGCACCCTGCCCATCCTCCTCGACGTGGGAACCGACAACCCGGACCTGCTGGCCGACCCCCTCTACCTCGGCTGGCGCCACGAACGCATCCGGGGCGACGACTATGACGCCTTCGTCGACGAGGTGGTCGACGCCGTGCGTCGCCGCTTCCCCGGCGTGCTGTGGCAGTGGGAGGACTTCGCCCAGGCCCACGCCGCCCCCCTGCTGGCGCGCCACCGGGAGCG
>RFFY01000695.1 GCA_003697065.1 Actinomyces sp.
CAGGCGGTCGGCCACGGCGAAGGCCTCGTCGTGATCGTGGGTGACGAACACGACGGTGAGAGCCAGCCGGGCGAACAGGTCGCCGAGCTCGCCCACCAGGCGGTCCCGCAGGGGGCGGTCGAGCGAGCCCAGGGGCTCGTCGAGGAGCAGCACCCGCGGCCGCGGGGCCAGGGCCCGGGCCAGGGCCACCCTCTGGGCCTGGCCGCCTGAGAGGGTGTCGACGCGGCGGTGGGCGAAACCGGCGAGACCGACCAGTTCCAGGGACTCGGCCACACGGCGCCGCCGCTCCGGGCCGCCCACGCCCTGCATGCGCAGGCCGAACGCCACGTTGTCGCCGACGTCGCGGTGGGCGAACAGGGCGTGGTCCTGGAACATGAGACCCACACCCCGCCGATGGGGCGGTGTGGTCGTGACGTCGCGCCCACCCACCAGGACCCGGCCCCCGTCGGCGGGCTCGAGCCCGGCGATCACCCGCAGCAGGGTCGACTTACCGCACCCCGACGGCCCCAGCAGGGCCAGGGTCTCGCCGCCACCCACCTCGACCCCGATCCCGTCGACGGCCACCAGGTCCCCGAAGCGCCGGGTGACGCCCTCGAGGCGGAGGCCCACACCCGGTGCGGCGGCCGCGTCACCCCCGTGGTCGCCGCGGTGGGACGCGGTCACACGCTCGTCCCCTCGGCTCCGCCCAGGCTCTCCACCACCAGCACGGCGGCCGCCGTCACCAGCATCAGGACCACCGCCAGCGCCATGGCCTGACCGCGCAGGGCGTCGCCGGGGGTCGACAGGAGTCGGAAGAGGGCCAGGGGGGCGGTGATCGTGTCGGGGCGTCGGGGCAGGAAGCTCGTCGCCCCGAACTCACCGAGGGACACGGCGGCGGCGAACGCCGCCCCCACCGCCAGGGCCCGGGCGGCGATGGGCACGTCGACCTCGCGGCGGACCCGGCGGGGCGAGGCCCCCAGGACGGCCGCCGCCTCGCGGACCCGGGGATCGATGCCGCGTACGACGGGGACGACGGAGCGCACCACGAAGGGCACGCCCACCAGGGCGTGGGCCACGGGGATGATCCACCAGCGCGAGCGCCAGTCCAGCGGCGGGGTGTCCAAAGCGACGAGGATGCCGAACCCGACGGTCACGGCGGAGACGCCGAGGGGGACGGTCAGGGCCAGATCGACGGGACGGGCGAGGCGACGGGGCCCGGCGACGACCACCGCCGACGCCGCCGTCCCCACCACCACGGCGCACACCGTGGCCAGCACGGCGAAGGACAGGGAGTGCGCCAGGGCGGTGGTGGCCGGTGCCGGCAGCAGGGCGACCCGGTCGGCGAGGGTCCGGTAGTTGGCCAGCGAGTAGCCGCCGCCGACGGCGAGGGAGCGCTCGACCACGATCCCGAGGGGCAGGCCCAGCACGAGCCCCATGGCCACGAGGTTGGTGCCCACCAGCAGGGGCCCGGGCCGGGGCACCGTGGCTCGCGCCCCCCGTTGGGTCGGGCCCACCCGAACCCGCTCGAGCCGGTTCGCCACCGCCACCAGGGCCACGACGGCGAGGAGCTGGAGGGCGGCCAGGGAAGCGGCGGCGCCCAGATCGAGCCGGGTCACGGCATGACGGTAGATCTCGGTCTCGATCGTCGCCCGCCGCGGCCCGCCGAGCACGAGGATGATGCCGAAGGAGGTGAAGCTGAACAGGAACACGATCACCGACGCCGCCGCCACCGCCGGCCGCAGACGGGGCCAGGTGATCTCGGTGAACACCCGCCACGGCGCCGCACCCAGGACCCGGGCCTGGTCCTCGACCCGGCGGTCGAGACCCGACCAGTAGACTCCGACAGTGCGGGCCACGACGGCGTGGTTGAAGAAGAGGTGGGCGAGCAGGATGGCCCACACCGTGTGGCGCAGATCGACGGCGCCGTGGTCGAGACCGAGACGGACGAAGGTGGCGTCGAAGGCCCCGGCCACGGCCACCGTCGGCAGGACGAAGGGGACGGTCACCGCCGCCCGCAGGAGGCGTCGGGTCCAACCCCGGGTGCGGGCCAGCAGGGCCGCCGCCGGCAGGGCGACGACGAGAGTGAGCAGGGTGGACGCCGTCGCCTGCCACACGGTGAAGGCGATGACCGAGCGGTTGCGACCCGACGACACCAGCTCCCCGAGACGGGACGGGTCGGCGACCAGGCCCTCCCACAGGATGGTCGTCACCGGGATCACGAAGAACACGGCGAGGAAGGCGGCGGGGACGGCCGCCACCGCCGGCCAACCCACCCCCGGCCACCGGGCGGGCCGGTCGGGGCGGCGTCGCCTCAGCCGAGCACGATCTCGGTCCACCGGGCGGTCCAGGCGTCGCGGTTGGCCTCGACGAGCGCCGGGTCGAGCTGGTGGGGATCGTCGGCGAGCTGGGCCCATTTCTCGAACTCGGGCGGGAGGGTGGCGTCCTCGACGACTGGGAAGACGAACATGTTCAGGGGCACGTCGTCCTGGAAGGTGGTCGACAGCATGAAGTCGACGAGGGCACGGGCGCCCGCCGGATCGTCGGCGCCGGCCAGCACCCCGGCGAACTCGATCTGGCGGTAACAGGTGTCGGTGAGCACCGAGGTGGGCGGTTCGTCCACGGGTGGATCGGCGAAGATCACCTCGGCGGGCGGGCTGGAGGCGTAGGACACGACCATGGCCCGATCGCCGCCCCCGGCCACGAAGGCGCCGTAGTAGGCGTCCTCCCAGCCGGCGGTGACCTCGACGTCGTTGTCGCGCAGGGCGGCCCAGAAGTCCTCCCAGCCGTCGCCGAACTCGTCGATGGTGGCGAGCAGGAAGGCCAGCCCGGGCGAGGAGGTCTCGGGGTTCTCCACCACGAGCTCGCCGGCATAGGCGGGATCGGTGAGATCGGCCAGGGTGGCCGGGGGCGGGCCGTCGAGGGCGTCGTTCCACACGTTGACGCACACGTCACCGAAGTCGACGGGTGTGACGCGATGCTCGGGGTCGAGCTCGAAGGCGTCGGGCACGCGGGCGAGTTCGGGTGAGGTGTAGGGCTCGAAGATGCCGGCGTCGAGACCGCGCTGCAGGAAGGTGTTGTCGATCCCGAACAGGACGTCGCCGAGGGGATCGTCGGCGGTCAGGACAGCCTGGCTGACGAGCTGGCCGGCGTCGCCGGCCTGGAGGATCTCGACCGTCGCCCCGGTGGCCTCGGTGAACGCCGCCAGGGTGGCGTCGGAGATGGCGAACGAGTCGTGGGTGACGAGGGTGACGGTGTGGCCGGTCAGGTCGACGGGCTCGTGCTCGTCGGCTCCCGGCGTGCCGGCCCGGTCGCCGGTGCCGTCACCGCAGGCGGCGGCGAGCGCCACCAGGGTCACGAGGACGGCGATCACCCGTCGGTGGGATCCACAGCGCATCATCTCTTCCTCCGCTGGCATTACCCAGATCAGGTACGGCGGGTCGACGACGCCGCCACCGTCCTGGTGGCCCTGTCGTCCTCTCAGCCCGGCTGGCCCGAGCTCCCCGGATTCGTCTGTCGCACCGCAGCCTAGCCCCACCCGCACGCCGGCGATATTCTCGGGTCGGGGATCTCGTCAGCGGCACGGGGGTGTCGATGCGGGCACGGCGGTCACAGGCACACTCGGCGGCGGATGACGCCAGCGCTTCGGCGGGGAGGCCGCGAGTGCCGCTCACCTGGTTGCTCGCGGCACTCGCTCTGCTCGTTCTGGGCGCGTCCGGCGCCGCCTACGCCGTCGCTGTGCGTCACGGCGGTGCCGCCGACGCCACCGCCGAGGCGTTCGGCTTCCCCCTGACCCCGGCGGAGAGGTTCGCCGCCACCGCTCGGCTCTCCAACGAGATGGAGGAATCGGTGGCGGCCTGCATGAGGGCACGGGGACACGAGTATTCGCCCGCGCTCATCGACATCGCCGGCGACACCGCACGCTACGGGTACGATCTGACGCCCGAGGAGTACGCGTCCACCTTCGGCTTCGGCCTGGCCGAAGGCTTTCTCCGGTCGATGGACGCACCGTCCTCATCGGCTTCGGCTTCCTACTCGACCCCGGCGGCGGGACCGGACCTGGACGCGTGCCGGGAACGGGCCCGCGAGGAGCTCCCCGCGGCCGACCGGACGCTCCTCGAGCAGATCGAGGCCTACGACGCGGCCCGCGGCCAGATCGAGTCCGCCCTGCGCAGCGATCCCGAGCTCCGGCGCCTGAACGAGCAGTGGTCACGTTGCATGGCCGCCCGGGGCTACACCGCCACCGACGAGGAGGATCTGGTTCGGCAGGAGTCGGCGGCGTTCGACGCCCTGCTCGCCGATCTCGGCGCCTCACTCGTGCCCGGTCCGAGCGGAGCCCCCTCTCTCACACCCGACGCGCGGGCGAGAGTCGAGGCCTTCCGGGACGCCGAGATCGCCGCGGCCGAAGCCTCCCTCGCCTGCCGCTCCTCTCTGGGCGACGCCATCGACGAGGCCGAAGCCCGGGTGGTACGTGAGACCCTCGGCGCGACGGCACCGTGACGGGCGCAGCACCGTGACCGGAGGGGGTGGGCGCGACGGCAGGGGTCACCGGACCCGCCGACACGAGCGACCGGGGCCGGGCTATCGTCGTGGCGTGGCGGCTCAGGAACCCGAGACCCGTATCCGGGTGGTGCTGATCGGCTTCGATCGCCTGCCCCTCGGCGACGACACCGGCGCCGTCGCTCTCGACGAGCACGGCGCTCGCCTGCCCACCCGTGTCGTCGACCGGCGTGCCTCCGACGGGCGGGTCGAGATGACCCTGGCCTGTCGCGGGAAGCCCGTCGCCGTCGAGGTGGTGTCGCCCGAAGCCGGTTCGATCCGGGCCGAACTCGGACGAGACGACGACGGCTCGCTCTGCGCGACGGCGTTCGCCGGGCCCGCCCTGCCCTCCCACCTGCGCTTC
>RFFY01000110.1 GCA_003697065.1 Actinomyces sp.
GGCGAGCGGCGCCTCCCGCGGCGGGGTCAGTCCCCGCCCGCCGGTACCAGGGCCGCCTCGAGGAAGCGCAACAGCTCGCGGCGGCGCTGGACCATGGCGCGCAGGGTCGGGTCGACACCCAGGGCCCGTTGCACCTCGACCTCGGTGGCCACCCCGACCACCGTCGAGTACAGCGACACCAGCAGGAGGCCCGGATCGCTGGCACGCAACCGCCCCGCCGCCATCTCCCGGGCGAGGAAGGCCCGGGCCCGGTCGGCGGCCGGAACCAGATGTCCCGCCAGGCGAGCGGCGGCGGCCGAACCGGGCCGGGTGACCTCGCGGACGAGGCCCAGCAACTCGGGTCGTCGCGAGGCGAGACGGAACACACGCCGCACGATCGCCGCCACCTGCTCGAAGCCGGCCAGCGACCCGTCGGCTGCCTCCTCGAAGGTCCGGGCCAGGTCGGCGGCCGCCGTGTCGATGACGGCGTCGAAGAGGTCCTGCTTGGAGGGGAACCAGTACAGGATCGTCTGCTTGGTGATGCCCAGGGTGTCCGCCAGGGCGTCGAGGGAGGTGGCGGCCACCCCCTCGGTCCCGAAGGCGGCCAGGGCGGCGGCCAGGATGCGCTCGCGGGTGTCGCCGTCGGCCACGGGGCGCACCGTAGCGTCGCTCTCTACCATTTGGTAGAAACCTCGGTGTGATCTCCGAGGCCCTCGCCGGTCGGCGCATCGCCGTCACCGGCGCCACCGGATTCCTGGGCACCGCCCTCGTCGAACGCCTCCTGCGCGCCGTGCCCGACTGCGAACTCGTCCTCGTTGTCCGCCCCGGCCGCCGCGGCGCCCGGGCCCGGGTCGAACGCGACATCCTCCGCAACGACGCCTTCGACCGTCTCCGTCGCGAACTCGGCGACGACTTCGACGCCGTCACAGCGCGTCGGGTCCACGCCGTGGCCGGCGACGTCGCCGTCGACGGGCTCGGCCTCGACGACGAGGGCCGCGCCCTGCTGGCCACCTGCTCGGTCGCCATCCACTCCGCCGCCACCGTCTCGTTCGACTCCGCCCTCGACGACGCCGTCGAGATCAACCTGCTGGGTCCCGTCCGCGTCGCCGAGACCCTGCGCGCCGTCGGCGCCGACGCCCACCTCGTCGCCGTCTCCACCTGCTACGTGGCGGGCAGCCGGCGCGGCGACGCCCCCGAGGAGCTCGTCACCGATTCCCCCTTCTTCGTCGACATCGACTGGCGGGCCGAGGTCGACGCCGCCCGGCGGGCCCGCGCCGAGGCCGAGGACGACAGCCGTACCCCCGAACGCCTCGCCACCTTCCGCGCCGATGCCCACCGCGAGCTCGGCGCCGCCGGCGTCCCCGCCCTGGCCACCAAGACCGAACAACTGCGTCGCCGCTGGGTCGCCGACCGCATGACCGAACGGGGCCGGGCCCGGGCCACCTCCCTGGGCTTCCCCGATGCCTACGCCTACACCAAGGCCCTCGGCGAACGGGCCCTCGTCGAGACCCGGGGCGAGCTCCCCGTGTCGATCGTGCGCCCCTCCATCATCGAGTCGGCCCTGGCCGAGCCCCGCCCGGGCTGGATCCGCGGCTTCCGCATGGCCGAGCCCGTCATCGCCTCCTACGCCCGGGGCCTGCTCGAGGAGTTCCCCGGCGTTCCCGAGGGGATCGTCGACGTCATCCCCGTCGACCTCGTCGTGGCGGCCATCTGCGCCGTCGCCGCCCGCGGCCCCCTCCCCGAGGGACCCGACGTCGTCCAGGTGGCCAGCGGCTCGCTCAATCCCCTCCGCTACGGCCAACTCGTCGACCTCGTCCGTTCCTGGTTCACCGAACACCCCGTCTACGACGACAAGGGCCAGCCCATCGCCGTGCCGGCCTGGTCCTTCCCCGGTCGGGGGCGGGTCTCACGCCAGCTCCACCGGGCCCGCGACACCCTCCGCCGGGCCGAGCGCGTCCTGGGCGCCCTGCCCCTACGCGGCCGCCAGGCCGAATGGGGCGCCACCCTCGAGGAACGCCGCCAGCAGATCGACCGGGCCATGGGCTACGTCGAGCTCTACGGCGCCTACGCCGAATGCGAGGCCGTCTACCGCCTCGACCGCCTCCTGGCCCTGTGGGACACCCTCGACGAGGACGACCGCCGCACCTGGTGCTTCGACCCCCGGGTCGTCGACTGGGACCACTATGTCCACGAGATCCACCTGCCCTCGATGGTCAAGCAGGCCCGCCTGCCCATGAAGCCCGGCGGACGCACCGGCGAGACCCGTACCGAGCGCCTCCGCCGTCAGGTCCTCGACCCCCGCCGCCAACTCGCCGTGTTCGACCTCGAGAACACCCTCATCGCCTCCAACGTGGTGTCGAGCTACGCCTGGCTCGCCTCCCGCCACCTCGAGGGCACCGACCGCCTCCGCTTCGTCGCCCGCACCCTGAAGGAGGCACCCACCCTGCTCGCCCTCGACCGCCGCGACCGCAGCGACTTCCTGCGCTACTTCTACCGCCGCTTCGAGGGGGCACCCGTCGACGAGCTCGACGCCGACGCGGTGGAGATGCTCGCCGATCTCCTCTTGACCAAGGCCTTCCCCGCCGGCCTGCGGCGGGTCCGCGAGCACCGCCGGCTCGGACACCGCACCCTGCTCATCACCGGCGCCCTCGAGCTCGTCGTCGCCCCCCTGCGGCCCCTCTTCGACGACATCGTCGCCGCCGAGATGTCGAGCTCCGAGGGCACCTACGACGGCCATCTCGTCGTCGTCCCCCCGACCGGCGAGGCCCGCTACCAGACCCTGGTCGACTACGCCGCCGCCCACGGGCTCGACCTCGGCGAGGCCGTCGCCTACGCCGACTCCACCTCCGACCTGCCCCTGCTCGAGGCTGTCGGCTTCCCCGTCGCCGTCAACCCCGAGACCAAGCTCGCCGCCCTCGCCCGCCGTCGGGGCTGGCTGGTGGAGCACTGGTCGCCGGCCTCGGGCGCCCCCCGCAAGCTCCTGCCGCTCGCCCCGCCCCGGCGGACGGCCTGACCGACCCCTGACCGACCCTGACCGACCACGAGGAACCCATGGCCTCCGACTCCCGCCGTCGAGCCCCCCGGCCCGGCTTCGTCCTCGACGTCGACCGCTCCACGCCCCCCGTGGTGTTCCACCACGGTGAGGGCTTCCGCCTCGAGAAGCTGCCCCCCGGGCGCAGCCGCATCGTCTACCCCGCCGAGCCCCTCGAGGGCCTGCGCGACCCCGACGCCGCCATCCGCCACGCCCTCGAGCACCCCCTCGACAGCGAACCCCTGTCGGCGCTCATGCGGCCCGGCATGAAGCTCACCATCGCCTTCGACGACATCTCTTTGCCCCTGCCCCCCATGCGGCGCCCCGACATCCGCCAGCGGATCATCGAGGCCGTCCTCGACACCGCCGCCGCCGCCGGCGTCGACGACGTCCACCTCATCGCCGCTTTGGCCCTGCACCGCCGCATGACCGACGACGAGCTCCGCCACGCCGTCGGTGACCGGGTGTTCGACGCCTTCGCCCCCATCGGCGCCCTCTACAACCACGACGCCGAGGACCCCGACGGGATGGTCGAGCTGGGCCGCACCCACCACGACGAGCTCGTGACCATGAACCGGCGCGCCGCCGAATCCGACCTCGTCGTCTACGTGAACATCAACCTCGTCGCCATGGACGGGGGGTGGAAGTCCACCGCCACCGGCCTGTCGGGCTACTCCGCCCTGCGCCACCACCACAACGTCCACACCATGACCCACTCGCGCTCCTTCATGGACCGCGAGAACTCCGAGCTGCACCACTCGAACTGGCGCCAGGGCGAGGTCATCCGTCGCCACGGCCCCCGCATCTTCCAGATCGAGACCACCGTCAACAACAACACCTTCGGGCTCGACGGGCCCCTGGCCATGCTCCAAAAGCGCGAATGGGAATGGACCGCCCGCGACCGGGCGGCCTTCTTGGCCATGCAGGCCGGGCTCAAGGCCATGCCACTGGCGGCCCGGCGCCGTGTCTTCAACTCCTGGCAGGCGCCCTACGAGCTGACCTCGGTGCAGGCGGGCGACGTCGACGCCGTCCACGAGGTGACCACCGCCAACGTCTACCGCCAGCATCTCGTGCCCGTCGAGGGCCAGACCGACATCCTCACCATGGGGCTGCCCTACATCTGCCCCTACAACGTCAACTCGGTCATGAACCCGATCCTGGTGATGTGCCTGGGCCTCGGCTACTTCTTCAACCTGTACCGGGGCCGGCCCCCGGTGCGCGAGGGCGGGGTCCTCATCATGAGCCACCCCACCCCGTGGGACTTCCACCCGGTCCACCACCCCAGCTACATCGACTTCTTCGAGCAGGTCCTGGCCGACACCACCGACCCGGTGGAGATCGAGCAGCGCTACGAGGAGAGCTTCGCCACCGACGAGTGGTACATCCACCTGTACCGCACGTCCTACGCCTACCACGGCGTGCACCCCTTCTACATGTGGTACTGGGGCAGCCACGCCCTCGGTTGGCTGGGACGCGTCATCGTGGTCGGTGGCGACCCCCGGGCGGTGCGTCGCCTCGGCTTCAAGCCCGCCTCGACCTTCGAGGACGCCCTCGAGATGGCCACCGACGTGGTCGGGCCCCAGCCCACGATCACCCACCTGCACAACCCGCCCATCCTCATGGCCGACGTGACATGAGCGAAGCGGAGCCGACCCCGTGAGCCTGTTGCGTGATCTGGGGGTGCCCCGCCTGCGTCCCCCGACGCGGTGGCTGCGCCGCCTCGAGTTCCCCCTGCGGGCCCCCCACGTACCCCGGGGGGTCGAGCCCCCGCCGCGCCGCGCCCGCACCGGGGCGGCCTACGAGACCGACTGGGCCCGCACCTGGCCGGCCCGCCTGACCCGGGCCGGGATCGTGGAAGGCCCGATGCGGGCGGCGGTCGAACTCCTCGCCGCCCCCGAGGTCCGGGGTGCCGACCGGCTCGAGGGGCTCGAGGGGCCGGTCGTGTTCGTGGCCAACCACCACAGCCACCTCGACACGCCCCTGCTCGTCACCGCCCTGCCCGAGCCCTGGCGCCACCGTCTCGTGGTGGGTGCCGCCGCCGACTACTTCTTCGGCACCCGGGTGACGGCCGCCCTGTCCGCTCTCGCCATCGGGGCCATCCCCATCGAACGCACCCGCATCGGGCGCCGCTCCGCCGACGTGGCCGCCGACCTCCTCGAGGAGGGCTGGAATCTGCTCCTGTTCCCCGAGGGCGGTCGCAGCCCCGACGGCTGGGGCCAACCCTTCCGGGGCGGCGCCGCCTACCTCGCCCGCCGCTGCGGTGTGGCGGTCGTGCCGGTCCACGTGGCGGGGACGGGACGCATCCTGCCCAAGGGCGCGAAACGACCCCGGCCGGGGTCGACGATCGTCACCATCGGCCGCCCCCTGCGGCCCACCGAGGGCGAACGCCCACCCCGCTTCGCCGCCCGCCTAGAGCGGGCCGTGGCCGAACTCGCCGACGAGGCCACCAGCGACTGGTACTCGGCCCGTCTGCGGGCCCACGCCGGGACCACCCCGAGCCTGTCCGCGCCGTCGGGCCTGGGCGCCTGGCGCCGGGCCTGGGCCCTGGGCGACCGTCGCCGACGTCGCTCCCGGCGCCGCACCTGGCCCCGCCTGTGAAATTCGGGCGGGCGCGCCGCCGGCGGCGCCTCAGGCCCGGCCGGCGGTCCGCGACGCCAGGGCGGGGTCGACGGCGATGACGAAGCTGCCCACGTGGCGCTTGGCGATGAAGGCCTCCTGGGCGGCGTGGATCTCCTCGAGGGGA
>RFFY01000111.1 GCA_003697065.1 Actinomyces sp.
GCCAGCTCCGGAAGGCGGGGGACGAGGCGGTCGGGGTGCAGGTCGACGGTGCCGGTGCCGTCGGCGACGTCGGCCACGATCTTGAGTCCCACCCACAGGCCGCTGAGACGGGACAGGGCGATGGCGTGGCGGCCCAGGTCGAGGGCTTCCTGGACGTCGCCGGGGTACAGGAGGGGGATGTGGCGATCGGCGAGGGCGGCGGCCGACGAGGAGGGCAGGGTCGAGCTCTTGGCGGCCGGGTCGTCGCCGGCGAGGACGACGACGCCCCCGAGGCGGGAGGTGCCGGCGAACACGCCGTGACGCATGGCGTCGCCGGCCCGGTCGACGCCCGGCGCCTTGCCGTACCAGATCCCGATGACCCCGTCGTAGAGGGCATCGGGGCGGGAGGCGGCGAGCTGGGAGCCCATGACGGCGGTGGCGGCGAGCTCCTCGTTGACGGCGGGGCGGCAGCGCAGGGGGAGATCGGGCACCGTGGTGGCGGCGGCGGCGACGGCCTTGTCGTAGCCGCCGACGGGTGAGCCGGGGTAACCGGTCACCAAAGCGGCCGTGTTGTGCCCGGCGCGCCGGTCGACCCGGAGTTGTTCGATGGGCAGACGGGCCAGGGCCTGGATGCCGGTCATGAACACGGTGCCGGCGTCGCGGGTGTAGCGGTCGCTCAGGTGGTACTCGGTCAGCGCCATGGCCACCTCCCGGTCCCGGCGGGACCCGTCGATCTGGCCTTCAGGCTTCCAGACGCGCGGCGCGTACTCAAGGCATCCGAAGGATCTTCGGCTGAGAGGGTGGTACTCCGCATAGACGCGCTATCGTGACCGAGGTCACGCCCCGACGGCCGTGGATTCGTCGGTGCCGACGGCCCGACTCCACGGCCCGGACCGCACCCACGAGACGAGATCGACCATGCCCGACACCCCCCGCCCCCTCGATGCCGTCGACCGGCGCCTCGTCGCCGCTCTCGGCGCCGACGCCCGCCAGACCAACAAGGCCCTGGCCGAGGCGGCCGGGGTCGCCCCCTCGACCTCCCTGGAGCGCGTCCGCGAACTGGAGAGGCGGGGTGTGGTGCGCGGCTACCACGCCGACGTCGACCCGGCGGCGCTGGGACGACGCCTCCAGGCGGTCGTGGCCGTGCGTCTCCAGCCCAAGACCCAGGCCGTCGTCGAGGAGTTCGTCGACCGGGTCTGGGCCCTGCCCGAGACCCTGGCCGTGTCGATGGTGTCGGGGGCCGACGACGTCCTCGTCCACCTCGGCGTCACCGGCACCGACCATCTACGGGCCGTCGTGCTCGACTCGATCTCGAACCTCGAGGGCGTCGTCGACGAACGGACCTCGATCGTCTTCGAGCACCGGCGCAAGCACGTGATCGAGCCCTTCGATCCCGCCACCGGGCTCCCCCTGCGGGACTAGGCGCCGGGACCGGGTCGGAGCCCGGCGGGTGCCGCCGAGCCGGCTCGACAGCTCGGTCAGTGCACGGCCAGTTCCGCCAGGGGCGGGCAGGCGCACACCAGGTGGCGGTCGCCGTAGGCCCCGTCGATGCGCGAGACCGGCGGCCAGTAGCGGCCGGGGTCGACCTCGCCCAGGGGCCAGGCGGCACGCGAGCGCGGGTAGGGGTGATCCCAGTCGTCGGCGACCAGGGTGTCGACGGTGTGGGGGGCGTTCACCAGGGGATTGTCGTCGGCGGGCCACTCGCCGGCGGCCACCCGGTCGGCCTCCTCGGCGATCACCCGCATCGCCGTGCAGAACCGGTCGAGCTCGGCGAGGGGCTCGCTCTCGGTCGGCTCGACCATGAGGGTGCCCGCAACCGGGAACGACATGGTCGGAGCGTGGAACCCGCAGTCGATGAGGCGCTTGGCGACGTCGTCGACGGTGATGCCGGCGCGCTCCTTGAGTACCCGGGTGTCGAGGATGCACTCGTGGGCGACCCGTCCGGTCTCGCCGGTGTACAGCACGGGGTAGACGTCGCCGAGGCGGGCCGCCACGTAGTTGGCGGCCACGATCGCCGTCTCGGTCGCCCGGCGCAGGCCCGCCGCCCCCATCATCCTCAGGTACATCCAGGAGATGGCCAGGATGCCCGCCGACCCCCAGGGGGCGGCGGCGACCGGACCGGGACCGGTGGACGGTCCGGCCTCGGGCACCAGGGGATGGTTGGGGAGGAAGGGGGCCAGGTGGGCCCGGACGCCGATGGGTCCGACACCGGGTCCGCCGCCCCCGTGGGGGATGCAGAAGGTCTTGTGCAGGTTGAGATGGCTGACGTCGGCGCCGAAGCGTCCGGGTCGGGCCAGGCCCACCAGGGCGTTGAGGTTGGCCCCGTCGACATAGACCTGGCCGCCGTGCTCGTGGACGAGGTCGCACATCTCCCTGATGGCGGACTCGTAGACCCCGTGGGTGGACGGGTAGGTGATCATGAGGGCGGCGAGACGCTCGCCGTGCTCGTCGAGACGCGCTCGGAGGTCGTCGACGTCGACGTTGCCCCGCTCGTCGCAGGCCACCACGACGACCCGCATCCCCGCCATGACGGCGCTGGCCGCGTTGGTCCCGTGGGCCGAGGCCGGGATGAGGCACACGTCACGGTGATCCTCGCCCCGGCTGTGGTGCCAGCCCCGGATGGCGAGCAGGCCCGCGAACTCACCCTGGGCGCCGGAGTTCGGCTGGAGCGAGACCTCGTCGTAGCCCGTGATCTCGATCAACCAACGGCGCAGGTCGTCGATGATCCGCAGGTGGCCCTCGGCCTGGTCGAGGGGGGCGAAGGGGTGGATGTCGGCGAGCTCGGGCCAGGAGATGGGTTCGAGCTCGGCGGCCGCGTTGAGCTTCATGGTGCACGAGCCCAGGGGGATCATGGCCCGGTCGAGGGCGAGGTCGGCGTCGCTGAGGCGCCGCATGAAGCGCATGAGCTCGGTCTCGCTGGGGTGGGCGCGGAAGACCTCGTGGGTCAGGGCCGGACCGGAGCGGCGGAGCTCGTCGGGAATGGCGTCGGGGGTGTCGGCGACGTCGGCGGGCGTCGGGAGCGTCACCGTCGAGGCGGTGCCCGCCGCCAGAGCGCCCCACAACACGCCGAGGAGATCGGTGTCGACCGTCTCGTCGAAGGCGACGGCCACGGCGTCGGCGTCCTCGCGGCGGATGTTGATCCCGGCGGCGAGGGCCGCCGCCACGACCTCGTCGGCCCGCCCCGGGGTCTCGACCACGACGGTGTCGAAGAAGGCCCGGTGGCGCACGCTCAGGCCCAGGAGCCGGGCCCCGGCGGCGAAGCGGGTCGCCAGGTGATGGACGCGTCGGGCGATGCGTTCGAGTCCGTCGGGCCCGTGGTGGACGGCGTAGAAGGCCGACACGACCGCCAGCAGGACCTGGGCCGTGCAGATGTTGGAGGTGGCCCGCTCGCGGCGGATGTGCTGCTCGCGGGTCTGGAGCGCCAGGCGCAGGGCCCGCCGCCCCCGCGTGTCGACCGACACCCCGACGAGGCGGCCCGGCAGGGAGCGCTCGAGGCCCGCCCGGACGGCCATGTAGCCGGCGTGCGGGCCGCCGAAGCCGAGGGGGACGCCGAAGCGCTGGGTCGAGCCGACGACGACGTCGGCGCCCGCCTCCCCGGGCGGGGAGACCAGCACCAGAGCGAGGGGGTCGGCGACGACGGTGGCCAGAGCCCCCGACTCGTGGGCCCGGTCCACGATCGGTCCCGGGTCGCGGAGACGCCCCGAGCTGCCCGGGAGGGCGACGATCACCCCGAACACCCCCTCGAGGTCGGTGGTGGCCGGATCGGCGGTGACCACCTCGAGGCCCAGGGGCGCGGCCCGGGTGGCGATCACCGCCCGGGTCTGGGGATGGCAGTCGGGGTCGACGACCAGGCGGTCACCGGAGCGGGCCGCGCGGTGCATGAGGGCCATGGCCTCGGCGGCGGCCGTCGCCTCGTCGAGGAGGGAGGCGTTGGCCACGGGGCAGCCGGTGAGTTCGGCCACCATGGTCTGGAAGATCAGCAGGGCCTCGAGCCGCCCCTGGGAGATCTCGGGCTGGTAGGGGGTGTAGGCGGTGTACCAGGCCGGGTTCTCGATCACGTTGCGGCGGATCACGGCGGGGGTGACGGTGCCGTGGTAGCCGAGACCGAGGAGGGACACGAGGCGACGGTTGCGCCCGGCGAGGGACCTCAGCTCGGCCAGGGCGGTCGCCTCGTCGACCGGGGTGGGGAGATCGAGCGGGGTGTCGTCGCGGATGTCGGCGGGCACCGCCTGCTCGAGCAGTTCGTCGACCCCCGAGACACCGATGGCTGCACACATCGTCTCGAGGTCGGCGTCGCGGGGCCCGAGGTGGCGTCGGGCGAAGGGGGGCAGCTCCCCCGGGTGGTGGTCGGGGCTTTCGGTCACGCTTCCTCCGGTCGGCACGCCTGTGGCTCGTGCCCCGCTCGGTCCCGGAGGCCTGAGAGATTCGCGGCGGCGGCCGCTTTCCCCTTCGGCGGACCCGTGGGTCGCTCTCCCGAGGCGCCCCTGCGGCGACGGTCCGGTGGCCTGAGAGGTTCCCGGGGCGGTTGCTCCTTCGGCGCCCCCGTGGCGGGGGACTCTCCCGTCGTCGCTGTCGGCGCGCCGGTGACGCTAGCAGGGTGTGCCGGAGGGTGGAACACCCGGCGGCGGGATCACAGACCGGCGAACAGGGCGATCATCGCCCCGGCGTTGACGAGAGCGTGGGCCACGATCGAGGGCGCCAGGCGGCCCGTGTGGAGGCGGCCCCAGCCCAACACGAGCCCCAGGCTGAACAAGATGAGGACGCGGACGGGCTCGAAGTGGACGAGGGCGAAGACGGCGGAGGTGACCACGAGCACCCACCGTTCGTCCATGCCCCGCTTGACCAGGGCCGACCACCACAGGCCCCGGTAGACGAGCTCCTCGACCACGGGCACGAGGGTGACGGCGAGAACGGCCAGCAGGATCAGCCAGGCGTTGATCCCGCCCTCGTCGGCGCTGCCGGTGGCCAGGTCGGCGAGACGGGCGGTGGGCTCGGCGGGCACCAGGGTGAAGGTGACGACGCTGGCGACGCCCGCGGCGAGCAGGGCACCGAACCACACGGCGACGCCCACCAGGAGGTCGCGGGGCTCGAAGCGGAAGGCGAAGTCGCGGGCGAGGCCGTCGCCTTTGGTGTCGGCCACCCAGCGGACGAACCAGAGTTGGATCAGGGCGGGGAACCCCAGGGCGAGGGGCAGGAGGGGCCCGTCGAGGGTGATCTCGCCGCCGCCGGTGGCGACGGCGACGAGGCTCGCCAGCACACTGGCGGCGAAGAAGAGGCCCACGGCGGCGAAGGCGTCGCCGAGGCCCCACGACGAGGTGGGCCGGGGTCCGGCGTCGACGGGTGGGGGCGGCGGCGGGGGCAGGGA
>RFFY01000696.1 GCA_003697065.1 Actinomyces sp.
GGCGGTCCCTCGGCGAGCTCGGGCTCGATCAGCCGCCGGAGGTGCGGGGAGCGGCCATCGAGCTGAGGGTGAACGCCGAGACCCTCGATGACGACGGCTCACCGGTGCCGGCCGCCGGGACGGTCACCGAGGTGGCGTGGCCGGCCGGTCCCGGGGTCCGGGTCGACACGGCGGTCCGCACCGGAACCCGGATCGACCCCCGCTTCGACACCCTCGTGGCCAAGCTCGTGGTGTCCGCGCCCGACGAGGAGGTCCTGTGGCGCCGCGTCCGCCGGGCCCTGGCCGAGACGAGCATCGGCGGTGTCGCCACCAACCTCGGGCTGCTCGCTGCCCTGGTGGAGCATCCCGAGGTCGCCTCCGGGCGGTGGCACACCACCCTGGTCGACGAGCTGCTCCCCGAGTTGGTCGCCGCCGCGGCACACCGCACAGGCGATGTCGCCGGCGTCGGGGGTGCATCGGGTGCCGGTGGGGACCGGTCGGCGGCGTCGGCGCGACCCGCCCCGCCGGCGGGCGCCGTCCCGGTCGAGGCGACGATGCCCGCCACCGTGGTGGCGGTCGAGGTCGAACCCGGCGATCCGGTGGCGGCGGGCCGGACCGTCGTGGTGCTCGAGTCCATGAAGATGGAGCACCTGGTGGCGGCACCGGTGGCCGGACACGTCGACGCCGTCGCGGTGGCCGTCGGCGACACGGTGGCGACCGGCGACTGGCTGGTGGCGATCCGCCCCGGTGAGGTCGACGCCGCCGCCGGACCCGAGACCGTCGAGATCGATCTCGACGTCATCCGGGACGACCTGGCCGAGGTGCTGGATCGCCACGAGCGTCTCGAGGACCACCGGCGCCCCGACGCCGTCGCCCGACGCCGTGCCCGGGGTCAGCGGACCGCCCGCGAGAACCTCGCCGACCTCGTCGATCCCGGGTCCTTCGTCGAGTACGGGGCTCTGGCGGTGGCGGCCCAGCACCGCCGTCGCTCCATGGAGGACCTCATCGAGCGAACCTCGACCGACGGCATCATCGTCGGCACCGCCCGCGTCAACGGCGAGCTCTTCGGGCCCGAGGCCTCCACCTGTGCCGTCATGATCTACGACTACACGGTCCTGGCCGGCACCCAGGGTCACCGCGGCCACCTGAAGATGGACCGCATCCTCGAGCTCGCCCACCGCCACCGCCTCCCCTTCGTCCTCTACGCCGAAGGCGGCGGCGGCCGTCCCGGCGACGTCGACGTGCCCTCGGTGGCGGGACTCGACGTGCCGGCGTTCCATCTCATGGCCCGCCTCAGCGGCCATGTCCCCACGGTGGGGGTGGTGTCGGGCTACTGCTTCGCCGGCAACGCCGTGCTCGTCGGGTGCTGCGACACCATCGTCGCCACCGAGAACGCCAACCTCGGCGCCGGCGGACCCGCCATGATCGAAGGGGGCGGCCTCGGGCGCTTCGCCCCGACCGACATCGGGCCCATCGACGACCTGTGGCGGGCCGGGTCGGTCGAGGTGCGCGTCGACGACGAGGCCGCCGCCACCGAGGTGGTCAAGCGCTACCTGGCCTGCTTCCAGGGACCGGTCGCCCCGGGCGAGGCCGACGACCAGCGTCGCCTCCGCCACCTCGTGCCCGAGAACCGGGTGCGGGTCTACGACGTGCGGGCGGTCGTGACGACCCTTGCCGATGCCGGGACGGTCCTCGAGTTGAGGGGCGGCTACGGACACGGGATGGTCACCGCTTTGGCCCGCGTCGAGGGTCGCCCCGTCGGCATCCTCGCCAACGACCCGGCTCACCTGGGGGGCGCCATCGACGCCCCCGGGGCCGACAAGGCGGCCCGCTTCCTGCAGCTGTGCGACGCCTTCGCCTTGCCGGTGGTGGTCCTGTGCGACACCCCGGGGATCATGGTCGGGCCCGAGGCCGAGCGTGAAGCCACCGTGCGTCACGCCTCGCGCCTGTTCGTCGTCGGGGCGAACCTCTCGGTGCCGATGGGGACCGTGGTATTGCGCAAGGGCTACGGCCTGGGGGCCCAGGCCATGGCGGCGGGTGGGTTCAAGGCCAACGCCTTCACCGTGTCGTGGCCCACGGGCGAGTTCGGGGGGATGAACCTCGAGGGGGCGGTACGGCTCGGCTACCGGCGTGAGCTCGAGGCCATCACCGACCCCGACGAGCGTGAGCGCCGCTACCGGGAGCTCGTCGCCGACGCCTACGCCCGGGGCCGGGCCCTCAACATCGCCACGACCTTCGAGCTCGACGCCGTCATCGACCCGGCCGAGACCCGGACCTGGATCCGGCGCCTGCTGGATCTGGGCCCCGGCTCGTGGCGGGACCGCCCGCCACCCCGGCCCCACGTCGACACCTGGTGATCGCCGCCC
>RFFY01000697.1 GCA_003697065.1 Actinomyces sp.
GCGTAGTAGCGGCTCCGGTCGACGTCGGCGAAGGGGGCGGGCGGCGACCCGCCGGGGCGGCCGGCGTAGCGCCACAGGAAGGTCGCCATCTGACCCCGGGTGACGGGGTCGTCGGGGGAGAACTCGCCGGGCGCGGTGCCGGTGGTGATCCCGGCGGCGGCCAGCCAGGCCACCGCCGTCGAGTACCAGGTGTTCGCCTGGACGTCGTAGAACCCTCCGGGGCCGGGGGCGGCGAACAGGCCGAGGTCCTCGTGGCCCGATCCGAGCAGGGCGGCCCCGTCGGTGTTCAGCCAGCCCTGCAGGACCGAGGCGTACACCGAGCGGAAGTCCACCGTGTGGCGGAGATCGCCGCGCCGGTCGAGGTCGGCGAGGGAAGGCTGGACGCCGTACAGCCCTCCCCGCACCCGGGGACCGACGAGGAACCAGGGGGCGGCGGTGCCGTGGTCGGTGCCACCCGAGTCGTTGGGCCGGACCCGGCGACCGAACTCGCTGAACACCAGCAGGGCCGTCCGGGAGGCGAAGGTCGGCGACAGGGAGGCGAAGAAGGCGTCGATCCCGGCGTCGAGTTCGGCCAGGAGGTCATCGTGGGTGGGCCGCTGGTCGTCGTGGGTGTCGAAGCCGCCGAGCTCCACCGCCAGGAGGCGGACACCGAGATCGAGATCGACGACCCGGGCGGCAAGGGTGAGATCGCGGGCGAGACCCCCGTCGGGGAGTCCGGTCCCGTAGGCCGGCTCCACCGACTGAGCCGTTCCGATGGCGGCGGCGAAGGTTCCCGCCACGTAATCACCCAGGGGACCACCGACACCGGAGATGCCAGCCAGGGCGTCGACGGCATAGCGCTCCCAGTTCTCACTGCGGTCGGCACCGAAGAGGTTGCCGTTCGGCGGCAGGGAGGTGGCGGTGGTCGTGGCGCCGCGCAGGGTGAGAGGTACACCACCCCAGCCGATCGACACGGCCCCGAGACCGTCGAGGCCGGCACCGTCGAGCCAGCGGCCGAGCCAGCCGGTCGGGGCGGGGGCGCCCGGCACGCCGGACATGATCGTGGCCATCGAGGTGAAGTGGCTGTGGTCGTCGCCCGCCTCGCCCACGCCGCGCACCACGGCCACCTGACCGGCGTCGTACCGACTCTTCAGACGGGCCAGGTTGGGGTGCAGGTACAGGCCCTCGCCCAGCGCCTGGCCGGGACCGACGTCGACGGCGAGAGGCCCGCGGAGGTCGTGGTAGAGCCCGTCGTCGGCCGGGACGACCGTGTTGAGACCGTCGTTGCCGCCCGCCAGGAAGACCACGACCAGGATGCGGTCGTCGGGTCCCAGGGGCGGTCCGGCCAGGGCCGGATCACTCAGACCGGCCACCAGGGTTCCCGACAGACCGGCCGCTCCGCCGGCCGCCAGGGCGGCCTGCAGGAAGCGACGCCGGGCCACGAGCACGGAACCGGGTCGGGCCACGGACCCTCCGGCGGGCGAGGTGGAGGTCGTGGTGCACGGGAGCGGACGGGGGAATCGGGTCGTCGTCATCGGGACCTCACACCAGGTGGGCTTCGGGGGACAGGGCGCCGACGACGAAGCCCTGGGGCGGGATCGACCAGGAAGCCCCGGCGGAGGCGTCGGCGTACCAGCGCTCGAGGGCGCGGCGCGTGGCGTCGGAGACCTCCTCGAGGCCGAAGGCGTCGAGGACCGCCTGGGCCCCGTCGGCGGGTGTCAGGTCGCGGGCGCCCGCCAGGAAACCCGCATCGGACGCCTTCCAGCGCAGGCTGCGCACGAAACCACCCCGCCCCCACGCCGTCGCCGTCGACAGCCACGCCGCCCCCGAGGGCCAACCGGCGACCGAGGGCGGATCGAACAGGACCTGGCCCAGGGGCTCCATCCGCCATCGGAGCCCGACGCCGCTGGGACGCAGGGGCAGATGGCGAAAGAGGTGCACGACGAACTCGACCGGCGACGCCACCCGGTTCCACCGGCTCTGGGGTCCCCAGAACTCGTCGTGGAGCAGGACCGCCCGCACCAGAGCGGCGATCTGCATCCCCGAGGCCACGAAGACGTCGGCCAGCTCGGTGACCACGGCATCCGACGGCTCCGGGTGGGCGAACCAGGCGAAGATCTTGCGGGCCAGGAAGCGGGCGGTGGCCCTCTGGCGGACACCGAAGCACAACTCGTCGAGGACGTCGCGCTCGCCGGGGGCCATGGCGACACCGTTCCAGTTCGCCGTGATGCCGAAGAGGGTCTTGGATCCGTGGTCGTGGCGGTCGGACCGGTACACGTAGGTGTGGTCCTCGAAGGAGCCGTTCCAGCCGACGGTGTTGTGGCCGGTCCACGCCCGGGCCATGGCGATCACGTCGTCCTCGCCGAAGTTCCCCACCCCGATGGTGTGGAGCTCCATGAGCTCGCGGGCGAAGTTCTCCTGTTCGGCGCCGGCCACGTTGGTGGCGTTGTCGAGGTAGACGAGCATGGCGGGGTGGACGGCCACGGCGCCGAGCAGGTCACGGAACGAGCCCAGGGCGCCCCGGCGCAGCACCCGGTTCTGGTCGAAGAGGGCGGCGATGTCGTGGACCTTGTCCTGGGCGCAGGCGAAGTGGTCGTGCCAGAACAGGGTCATCCGTTCCTGCAGGGGCGAGGGGGCGGCCACCGCCGGCACCGGCGAGGGGACCGAGGTGGCCTGGGGCAAATCGACCATCCGTTCGATCCACCACTCGACGAGAGCCGTGTGCTGCTCCCACTGGCGGTCACGGGAGAAGGCGATGGGCGGCGCCACGTCGGGGCCGGCCGGGACCGGATCGCCGGCCCGGAAGCCCATCACGGCGTCGACGCACTCGGTGCGGGTCCGGCCGGTCAGGGCATCGAGTTCACTGGGACGACCCCCGAAACCCGCCCGGCGCAGCAGATGGGCGACGTCGGCTCTGGTGACGATCGATCCCGGGGGCATGTCGACCCTTTCTCCGCCCGCATCGGTCCCGGGACCGTGGGTCCCGGGTACCGGGTTCATCGACCCACCCGCGCCGGGACTTGACAGAGTAATCGGTCCCGGCGCCCGCCCGGACGCGGCGTGCCGCCGGGGACACCGCGACGCGCGTCACCGACCGTGAACCCGCCGGTGGCGGACACACCGACGGGCGCCGTCGTCCCGCTGGCCCTACGATGACGAGAACCGGTTCTCGTCACGGTGCGGCCGGCGGGCCGGCCGGGACACGGAAGCCGCCACACGGCGCCCCGTCCGGGGCCCACAAGGGGGACAGCCATGACCGACACCGCACGCCGCAGCGATGCTCCCGACATCGGCCACCTCACCGTCGACGACGTCGACCTGAACGACCTGGACCGCTTCGTCCGTCAGGAGCATCACGCCATGTTCGCCGTGCTGCGCCGCGACGACCCCGTGCAC
>RFFY01000698.1 GCA_003697065.1 Actinomyces sp.
ACCCGCAGGCTGGACAGGTCGTGGCGGTCGACCCACTCCGGACCCCACTTCATGAAGGTCCGGATGGCGGTGGGCGCCGTGTAGAACTGGGTCACCCCGTAGCGGTCGATGATGTCCCAGAGGCGGTCCTTGGCCCAGCCCGCCCGGTCGTCGCCCTCCCGCAGCTCGGCACGGGGCGTGTCGGGGGTGCCCTCGTACATCACCTGGGTGCAGCCGTTGGTGAGCGGCCCGTAGACGATGTAGCTGTGGCCGGTGACCCACCCGATGTCGGCGGCACACCAGAACACGTCGGTCTCGGGGTGCAGGTCGAAGACGTACTTGTGGGTGAAGGCGACCTGGGTGAGGTAGCCACCGGTGGTGTGCATGATGCCCTTGGGCTTGGCGGTGGTGCCCGAGGTGTACAGCAGGTACAGGAGCTGCTCGGAGTCCATGGGACGGGCCGGGCAGTCGGGAGCGGCCTCGGCCATGAGGTCGTGCCACCACAGGTCACGACCGGCGACCATGTCGGGATCGGTGCCGCACCGGTCGACGACGATGACGTGCTCGACGCTGGGGGCGCCCGAGGCCAAAGCGGCGTCGACGTTGGGCTTGAGGGGCGACGGGGCACCACGCCGGTAGCCGGCGTCGGCGGTGATGACGAGTCGGGCCTCGGCGTCCTCGCACCGGTCGACGATGGCATCGGGGGAGAAGCCCCCGAAGATCACCGAGTGGACGATCCCGAGGCGGGCGCACGCCAGCATGGCGATGGGCAGCTCGGGGATCATGGGCATGTAGATGGCGACGCGGTCGCCGGTGTCGAGGCCCAGCGAGAGCAGGACGTTGGCGAAGCGCTGGACCTCGTCGAGGAGCTCGGCGTAGGTGATGGTGCGGGTGTCGCCCGGTTCGCCTTCCCAGTGGTAGGCGACCTTGTCACCCCGGCCGGCGGCCACGTGGCGGTCGAGACAGTTCTCCGACACGTTCAAGGTGCCGCCCACGAACCAGCGGGCATCGGGCAGGTTCCACTCGAGGGTGGTGTGGAAGTCGTCGTGCCAGGTGAGCAGCTCACGGGCCTGGCGGGCCCAGAAGGCCTCGAAGTCGGCGGCGGCCTCCTCGTGCAGAGAACGGTCGGTGACGAGGGCCCGGGCGACGAAATCCGGTGGGGGCGAAAAGGAACGGTTCTCGCTCTCGAAGATCTCGATCGAGCCCTCGGCCATGACGTCCTCCTGGTCGGTGCACGGATCCGGGGCGGACAGGCCGCCGGCGGTCCCGGTGACGGATACCGGGGTGACAATAGTCAGAGCGCCGCCGGGGCTGCCGAGGGCGGTCGACCATGGCGACCGCCCTGTCGTCGGGTCGTCGTGCGTCGACCGGTGGGCCGCCGCCGGATGGGTTAGCGTCCCGTGCAGCCACCGACGACGGTGGCTGCGAACGCGGGAGGACGCGACGTGCTGCAGGAATTCAAGGACTTCATCAACCGGGGCAACGTGATCGACCTGGCGGTGGCCGTGGTCCTGGGCGCCGCCTTCACCCCGGTGGTGAACGCCGTCGTCGACGGCGTCCTGATGCAGATCGTGGCGGCGATCTTCGGCGAGCCCGACTTCAGCTCTCTCACCTTCGACCTCGGCGACGCCGCCATCGCCTACGGTCTCGTCATCACGACGATCGTGAACTTCCTCTTCGTCGCCTTGGCCATGTTCTTCGTGGTCAAGGCGTACAACTCGCTCAAGAGCGAGGCACCGGTGGAGGAGGCCCCGGCGGGTCCCAGCGAACTCGACGTCCTCGTCGAGATCCGCGACGCCCTCCGGACCCGCTGACGGCGCCGGCCGGGGCGATCAGTCCCGGTCGGTCAGTCCGAGCATGCGCAGGGCGTTGCCCCGCACGATCTTGTGGACCACCTCGGGGTCGAGCCCGGCGAACATCTCGGTGGCGATCTCGAGGGTGTTGGGCCAGGTCGAGTCGGTGTGGGGGTAGTCGGTCTCGAAGGTGACGTTGTCGACCCCGATCTCGTCGAGGCACTCGAGCCCGTGGCGGTCGCGGAAGAAGCAGCCGAAGCAGTGGCGGTACCAGTAGGTGGAGGGGGGCTCGGGCACGAGCTCCTTGGTGCGCGCCCAGGCCCGGTGCTCCTCCCACACGACATCGGCCCGCTCGAGGATGTAGGGCAGCCACCCGATCTGGCCCTCGCTCCAGGCCAGCTTCAGGTTGGGGTGACGGGGCAGGATCCCCGAGAACAGCCAGTCGGACAAAGACGCCATGGCGTTGTTGAAGCTGAGGGTGGCCTGGACACCGGTCGGGGCGTCCGGCGAGGTGGCGGGCATCTTCGACGAAGAGCCGATGTGCATGCAGATGACGGTCTCGGTGTCCTCGCACGCCTGGATGAAGGGCTCCCAGTAGCCCGAGTGGATCGAGGGCAGGCCGAGATGGGGTGGGATCTCCGAGAAGCACACGGCGTGGCAGCCGCGTTCGGCGTTGCGGCGGACCTCGGCGGCGGCCAGCTCGGCGTCCCACAGGGGGATGATGATCAAGGGGACGAGGACGCCGCCGGAGTCGCCGCACCACTCCTCGACCATCCAGTCGTTGTAGGCCTTCACACACGCCAGGCCCAACTCACGGTCGCCGGCCTCGTGGAAGGTCTGGCCGCAGAAGCGGGGGAAGGTCGGGAAGCTGAGCGACACGTCGACGTGGTTGGCGAGCATGTCGGCCACCCGGGCCGCGGGCTCGTAGCAGCCCGGCCGCATCTCGTCGTAGGTGATGGGCGACAGGGTCATGTCGTCGCGGTCGAAACCCACGGCGGCGACGTGGCGCTTGTGGGGGTAGATGTTGCCCTCGTAGAACCAGATGTCGCACCACTCGCCGCTGCCGTCGTCGGGGTCGAGCTCGTACTCGTAGGAGGTGCCGCCGACGAACTTCAGCTCGCCCAGTCGGTGGCGCTCGACGCGGGGACCGCGCTCGCGGTAGCGGGCCGGGAGCCATCTCTGCCAGACGTGGGGTGGTTCGACGACGTGATCGTCGACGCTGGCGATCATGGGGATCGGCGGTGCCGACGACGCCTCGGGTCGGCTCTCGGTGACGGTCACGGACGAACCTCCTCGCCGCGGCCCCGGCCGGTCGGGGGCCGCCCGGATCTGACGGTCCGTCAGATCCTACCGGCGCCGGCCGCGGGGCGCCCGTCGAGACGCTCGGGACCGTCGGGTCCGGGTGCCGTCAACCCACGAAGACCGTCTCGCAGGTGAACGCCACCCCGTTCTCGATGGTGCGGTGGACGGGGCAGCGCTGGGCGATGTCGCTCAGGCGGGCCCTCTGGTCGTCGTCGAAGTCACCCTCGATGAAGATCTCGCTGCGGATCCGGTCGATGACCCCCGTGTGGTCGTCGCCGCAGTCCTCGCAGTCGCGGGCGTGGACCTTGTCGTGGGTGTAACGGGCCGAGATCGAGTGCAGGTCCCACCCCTTGCGCCGGCAGTACATGGTCAAGGTGATGCAGGTGCACGAGGCCACCGCCGACAGGAGCAGGGCGTAGGGGTCCGGCCCGGTGTCGTCCCCGCCGGCGTCGACGGGCTCGTCGGCGTACCAGACGTGACGCCCGGAGCGGAGCTCGACACGGTAACGAGCGGGATCGTGCAGGTCGGCGGTGATGGTGGCCATGGCCGCGACTCTAGGGAAGGCTGGGGGCATGGGTGCAGAAGCGACCTACGAGCGTGACGGTCACGTCGCCACCATCACCTACGCCCGTCCCGAGCGGCTCAACGCCGTGAACGGCGCCATGCGTCGCGCCCTCGACGAGGCGTGGGCCGCCTTCCGCGCCGACGAGGAGGCCTGGGTCGCCATCGTCACCGGCGCCGGGCGGGCCTTCTGCGCCGGCGCCGATCTGAACGAACCCGAGGGGTCGACCGGCTCGTGGCCCGGGTCGTTCTGGGAGTGGCCCACCATCACGACCTTCGAGTCCGGCATGGAGATCTGGAAACCGACCATCGCCGCCGTCAACGGGCCGTGCATCGGCTACGGCCTGACGGCGGCGCTGGCGTGCGACTTCCTCATCGCCTCCGACCGGGCGACCTTCGCCTTCCCCGAGGTCCGCCTGGGCATGGCGACCATCGTGGGTGCCCTGCGCCTCCCCGAGCGGGTCGCCTGGCCCGACGCCCTCGAG
>RFFY01000112.1 GCA_003697065.1 Actinomyces sp.
GGGGAGGGCCCGGACGGGGTGGCACCTCGGTGGAGGCGGCGTCGATGGGGGACCGGTCGGCGGGGGGCGCCGGTGCGTCGCCGTTGCCCCCGCCGGCGGTGCGGGCGAAGTAGTCCCGCCAGCGGGCGTCGACCGAGGCGGGGTCGGCCTCCCAGCGGGCGCGCATCTCGTCGACCATCCAGGCGTTGGGTCCCAGGTCGACGGCGTCGGGGTCGGGGCGGGGCGAGTCGGGCATCGGGTCGAGTGTAGGGCCCGCCCGTCGGGGGGTTCCGGGGTCGTCGTGGGATTCCGTCGGTCGCGGGGCCCGGACCCCGGCGTCGTGGCCGGCCGCTAGCCTCGCCGCGGTGCGAGTGGTGACCTGGAACGTCAACTCCCTCAAGGCCCGTCTTCCCCGGGTCGAGGCATGGCTGGCCGAGTTCGAACCCGACGTCGTGTGCCTGCAGGAGACCAAGCTCGCCGACGACGCCTTCCCCCACGAACGCTTCGCCGCCCTCGGCTACGAGTGCCTCCACCACGGCGAGGGGCGGTGGAACGGGGTGGCGGTGTGCAGCCGGGTCGGGCTCACCGATCCCGTCGCCGGCTTCGCCAGCGCCGGTCCTCCCGACCGTGATGCCCGCATCGCCTGGGCCACCTGTGGGCCGCTCCGGGTCGCCAGTGTCTACGTCCCCAACGGCCGCGAGGTCGGCCACGACCACTTCCACTACAAGCTCGAGTGGCTCGAGCGCCTGCGCGCCGATCTCGACGAGTGCTGCGACCCCGCCGGAAAGGTCGTCGTGTGCGGCGACTTCAACATCGCCCCCGACGACCGGGACGTCTACGACCCCTCCGCCTTCGACGGCGCCACCCACGTCACCCCCGCCGAGCGGGAGAAGCTGGCCGCTCTCCACGAGTGGGGCCTCGTCGACCTCTTCCGGACCCAGCACGACGAGGACGGCCTGTACACCTGGTGGGACTACCGGGGCGGTGACTTCCACAAGCGGCGGGGCATGCGCATCGACCTGGTTCTCGGGACCCGACCCGTGGCCGCCGCCGTCACCGGCGCCGTCGTCGACCGCAACGCCCGCAAGGGCGGCCGCGACGACCCACCCAGCGACCACGCCCCGGTCATCGTCGACCTGGACTGCGCCGGGTCCTGATCCGCCTCAGCCGCTGACCAGCTCGAGGAGCTCGGCGCCGACGGCGGCGCGCGCCACCGGCCCCATCCCCGCCACCTCCGCCAGCTCATCGAGATCGGTGGGGCGGCGGGCGACGATCGCCTCCAGGGCCTGGTCCGACAGGACGGCCGTGGGGGCGATCCGGGCGCCGCGGGCGCGGTGCTCGCGCCAGGCGACGAGGCGGGCCCGCACGGCGGCCCCCGCATCGTCGCCTTTGGGCGAGTCGGCCCCGTCCCCGCTCGCCTCCTCGGGCGTCGGCCCCGTGAGGCGTTGGCGGGTGGCGCGCACCTCGTCGGGCCCGATCACCGGCGCCGGCGGTGCCTCGAGCAGGGGGCGGATGAACGGCGACGGGTCCCGCTCGCGTCCGCGCCGGGTCCGGCACCAGCTCAGGTGGAGCTCGCGGCCGGCCCGGGTCATGGCCACGTGGAGGAGGCGCCGCTCCTCGTCGTGGGCGGCGCGGCCCGTGGCCCGGCCCAGGGGAACGAGTCCGTCCTCCACCCCGATGAGGTGGACGACCGGCCACTCCAGGCCCTTGGCGGCGTGGAAGGTGGCCAGCTCGACGGCGTCGCGGTGATCCAGGGCCCGGTCGTCGCTGCGCAGGGAGGCGCAGAAGGCGGCGACGGTGGCGTCGGGGTCGAGGGCGAGATGATCGCGGGCGGCGTCGATCAGGGCCGCCAGTGCCGCCCCGTCGTCGGGGGTCGCCTCGCCGGTCCCGTCGGCGGGGCCGGCGCCGGGAGTCGTCCGGCGTGACACGGCGTCGGCCACCAGGTCGGCGAGACGGGAGCGTTCCCCGGCGGACGCCACCACCTCGGCCACGACGGGAACGTCGAGGAGGCGTCGATCGGCGCGGCTCACCACCGGGATCCCCGCCGCCTCCAGAGCGGCGCGCACGAGCGGGAGCTGGGCGTTGGTCCGGGCCAGGACGGCCTGGCGGCGCCACGGCCCGCCCGGCAGGTGGCGGGCCCGGACCCGCCGGGCCACCTGGCGGGCCTCGTCGTCGGGGTCCTCACAGGCCGTGACCGTGGGCGGGTCGCCGTCGGGGCGCACGGCGGGCTGGGGAGGCCGGTCGAGCACCCGCGCCGCGGCCGCCAGGATCGACGGGGTCGAGCGGAAGTTCGTTCTCAGGGTCACGACGGCGACGCCGGGAAGGTGGCGGTCGATCGAGCGCAGGAGATCGGGATCGGCGCCGTTCCAGCCGTAGATGGCCTGGTCGGGGTCGCCGACGACGACGAGGTCGGGATCGTCACCCATCCAGGCCCGCAGGAGGGCGAACTGGAGGGGGTTGACGTCCTGGAACTCGTCCACGAGGAGGTGGCGGTGGCGCCAGCGGGTGACCTCGGCGAAGCGGGGGTCGCGGCGCAGGCTCTCGTGACACGCGGTGAGCAGGTCGTCGAAGTCGAGGAGGCGGCGGCGGCGCTTGGCCGCCTCGTAGGCGGCGTAGATCTCCGCCACCGTGGTGAGACTCGTCGCCGGGCGCCGGCCGGCGGCCCGGGCGGCCTCCACGTAGCCGTCGGGGGCGACCAGGCGGGCCCGGGCCCAGCCGATCTCGGCCGCGACCTCGGCCACGGCCGGGCGGTCGAGACCGGTGGCCAGGCGGGCGATGAAGGCCCCCCGGCGTTCGAGCAGCTCGGGGGGACGCCGGCCGGTCTCCTCGCAGCGTCGTCGGATCTGGGCCCAGGCGACGGCGTGGAAGGTGCCCGCCGCCACCTCGTCGCGCAGGCCGAGGCGCCGGAGGCGGGAGCGCAGCTCGAGCGCCGCCTTGCGGGTGAAGGTCACAGCGAGCACCCGGCGGGGGTCGATGCGGCCCGCCTCGGCCTGCCAGGCGATGCGGCGGGTGACGACCCGGGTCTTGCCCGACCCCGCCCCGGCGATGATGCACAAGGGGGTCATGGTGGTGGTGACCGCCTCGCGTTGCTCGTCGGTCAGGTCGTCGAGCAGGCCCTCCACGGGCGGGACGCTAGCGCTAGGGTCGCGGTGGTGGAACCCCTGCCCCGGCGGCGCTTCGAGCGTCTCGTCGCCGACGCCCTCGACGCCCTGCCGCCCGAGCTGGGTTCCCTCATGGACAACGTGGCGGTCGTGGTCGAGGACCGCCACCCCACCGAGGATCTGCTCGGGCTCTACGAGGGCGTGCCGCTCACCGAGCGTGAGGACTACGGCGGGATGGTCATGCCCGACCGGATCGTCATCTACCGCCTGCCCCTGTGCGAGCTCTGCGACGACCTCGACGATCTCGTCGAGGAGATCACGGTGACGGTCGTGCACGAGGTCGCCCACCACTTCGGCATCGACGACGACGAGCTCCACGAACTCGGCTGGGCCTGACCTCCGCCACGACCCGTCGGCGGGCCGGTCCCGACGGGGCGACGGCGTCGCCGCCGGGGTCTACGATCCGGGCGTGCCCTTCCCACCCTCACTTCTCACCGACGACGAGGAGCTCATCCTCGATCTCCGGCCCCACTGGTGGTACCTGACGCCGGTCTCCACCGCCCTGGGTCTGGCCATCGTCGTGGGCCTCGCCGCCCTCATCGCCGGCTGGCCCGGTCCGGTCAAGGCGCTCGTCGGGGTGCTGGTGCTCGCCGCCGCCGTGTGGTGGCTCGCCGTGTTCGTCAAGTGGAACACCACCAACTTCGTCGTCACCAACGAGCGGGTCATCTCCCGCACCGGCGTGATCGCCAAGAAGGGGATCGAGATCCCCCTCGACCGCATCAACACCGTTTTCTTCGACCAGACCCTGTTCGAGCGCCTCATCGGCGCCGGCGACCTCGGCATCGAGTCGGCGGGGGAGGGGGGTCGTCAGACCTTCACCGACATCCGCCGTCCCAACCTCGTCCAGAACGAGATCTACCGCCAAAAAGAGCTCCTCGAGGAGAGGCGCCTGACCCGTCTGGGCCAGGCGGCGGCCGCCGCCGGCTCCGCCGCCGATCCCGGTACCGGACCCTCGATCCCCGAACAGATCGACCAGCTCGACGAGCTGCGCCGCCGCGGCGTGTTGTCCGACGCCGAGTTCGAGGCCAAAAAGCGCGACCTGCTCGACCGTATGTGAGCGCGACGGGGCGGGCGGCCCGCCCCCGGGGCGGCCGGTCCGCCTCTACAGGGCCACGAGGGCGAGGGCCAGGGTCGCCACACCCACACCCGCCACCTGGGTGGGGGCGAGGCGCTCGTGCAGGAAGCGGCGGGCGAGCAGCACCGTGCTGACCGGGTAGAGCGACCCGAACACGCTGGCCACGGCGAGGGGTCCCCACCGTAGGGCGTAGAGCAGCAGGACGTTGGCGAGCATCTCGATCACCCCGGCCCCCAGGGCCGGGCCCCGCGCCTCGGGGGCCAGTCCCACCCGCCCCGTCGCCACCCGCGCCGTCACGGCCACCAGGGGCACCGACACCACCCGGGCCACCACCAGGGGCCACAGGCCGGCGTCGCCGGAGGTCTCGCCCAGGGCCACGAAGAAGATCGAGAACCCGAGCCCCGCTACCACCGCCAACACGAGAGCGACGGGGGGCGTGGAGGCCCCGGAGGCCTGCTGGTCGCCGGAACGCGTCACCAAGACGATGGCGACGACGGCGACGACGAGGCCGACGCTGGTGGGAAGGGAGAGGTGCTCGCCGCGGGCGACGCCGATCAGGGCGGGCACGCTGGCACCGACCACCGCCGTCGTGGGTGCCACGACGCCCATGACCCCCCGCCCGAGCGCCCCGTAGAACGCCACGAAGGAGAAGGCACCCGACAACCCGGCCACGGCGCCGGCCACCAGGTCGGTCCGGGTCACGGCCGGAGCGGCCACCAGGCCCACCAGGGCCACGGCGGTGGCGAACGAGGTGAGCTGGGTCCACAGGGTCACCCGCAGGGGCGAGTCCCGACGGGCGGCCAGGCCACCGGCGAAGTCGGCCGATCCGATCAGCAGGGCCGACGCCAACGCCACCAGGGCGGTCACGGGGCGGGCCGCCGCATGGGGAGGTGGGGGATGCCGTCCTCGACGAACTCGGGGCCGGCGACGGCGAAACCCCGCTGTTCGTACCAGGCCCGCAGATGGCTCTGGGCGTCGAGGACGTGGGGCGCGGGCGACGAGGCGAGGGCGTGGTCGAGCAGGCGCCCGGCCAGGCCCCGGCCCCGCTGGTCGGCGCGGGTGGCGACCCGACCGATGCGGGTCGACCCGCTCTCGGCCAGGAGGCGCAGGCAGGCCAGCGGGGACCCGTCGGCGTCGGCCAGCCACAGGTGACGGGTGCCGGGCTCGAGGTCGCGCCCGTCGAGTTCGGGGTAGGGACACGCCTGTTCGACGACGAAGACGTCGACCCGCAGGCGCAACAGGGCGTACAACTCGGCGGTGGCGAGCTCGGCGGCCGAGCGGTCGTGCAGGACCAGTCGGCCCGGCTCCGGGAGGGGCGCCGCGTCGGTGGCCGGGCGCCGGTCGGCCGGGGGGTGGTCGCTCGTCTCGGCGGGCGGTGTCACGTCGGGCACGGTACCGGGATCGCGTCCCGGTGGAGGAGCCCACTAGCCTCCGGCCGCGACGAGAACAGGGAGGGGATGGTACGCATGGGACCGCTCGAAGGCGTCCGGGTCATCGAGATCGCGGGGATCGGACCCGGTCCGTTCTGCGCCATGATGCTGGCCGACATGGGCGCCGACGTCGTCCGGGTCGACCGGGCGGCCGCCGTCCGCGGCGGTGACCCGGCCACCCCGCCCGCCGATGTCATGAACCGGGGCCGGCGCTCGATCGGCGTCGACCTCAAGCACCCCGACGGGGTCGAGACCGTGCTCACCCTCGTCGAGGGCGCCGACGCCCTCATCGAGGGTTTCCGCCCCGGTGTCGCCGAGCGTCTGGGCATCGGACCCGACGACTGCTTCACCCGCAATCCGGCTCTCGTCTACGGACGGATGACGGGCTGGGGTCAAGAGGGTCCCTACGCCCACGCCGCCGGCCACGACATCAACTACATCGCCCTCGCCGGCGCCCTCGAGCCCATCGGTCGGCGCGGCGAGGCCCCGGTCCCGCCCCTCAACCTGGTGGGCGACTTCGGAGGCGGGGGCATGATGCTCGCCTTCGGTGTGGTGTGCGCCCTGCTCGAGGCCCGGACCTCGGGACGGGGCCAGGTGGTCGACGCGGCCATGGTCGACGGGGCGGCGGCCCTCATGACCTTCTTCCACGGCTTCCGGGCCATGGGCATCTGGAACGACGAGCGGGGCACCAACCTCCTCGACACCGGTGCCCACTTCTACGACGTCTACGAGACCGCCGACGGACGCTACGTCTCCATCGGTTCCATCGAGCCCCAGTTCTACGCCGAGCTGAGGGAGCGGCTCGGGCTCGAGGGCGAGGAGTGGGACGCCCAGATGGACCGTTCCCGCTGGCCCGAGCTCAAGGAGCGCCTCGCCGCCGTCATCGCCACCCGCACCCGCGACGAGTGGTGCGAGCTGCTCGAGGGCACCGACGTGTGTTTCGCTCCGGTCCTGTCGATGGCCGAGGCGCCCGAGCATCCCCACAACCGGGAACGGGGGACCTTCACCGAGGTGGCGGGCGTGGTCCAGCCCCGACCCGCTCCCCGGTTCAGCCGCACCGACAGCGCCATCCGCCGCCCACCGCCCCATGCCGGGCAGCACACCGACGAGATCCTCGCCGAGGCCGGAGTCGACGCCGGACGCATCGCCGAGCTCCGCTCGGCGGGAGCGGTCGCCTGAATGGCCACCGTCGCCTTCTTCCACGCCCACCCCGACGACGAGGCCATCTCCACCGGGGGCACCATGGCCCGCCTCGCCGATGCCGGTCACCGGGTCGTTTTGGTGTGCGCCACCGACGGTTCCCGGGGCGAGGCCGTCGCCGGGTCCGTCCCCGCCGGCTCCACCCTGGCCGCCGTGCGCGCCGCCGAGCTCGACGCCGCCGCCGGGGTGCTGGGCGTCGACCGGGCCGAGCGCCTCGGCTACCGCGACTCGGGTATGGCCGGCGCCGAGACCAACGACGACCCGGACTGCTTCTGGCAGGCCGACCCCGCGTCGGCGGCCGCCCGCCTGGCGGGTCTGCTCGCCGGTCTGGAGGTCGACCTGTTGACCGTCTACGACGCCAACGGGGGTTACGGCCACCCCGACCACATCCAGGTGCACCGGGTCGGCCACCGGGCGGCCGCCCGGGTCGGGATCCCCGCCGTCGAGGCCGTCATGAACCGCGACCACCTGCTGGCGGTGATGGAGGCGGCCCTCGAGGCGGGTGTCGCCGACATCGACGAGGAGGCCATGGCCGAGCGACGGCGGGCGGCGGAGGAGGGCCGCTTCGGGGTGCCGGCGACGGCGATCACCCACGCCGTCGACGTCACCGGGGTGCTCGAGCGAAAGCGCGCCGCCCTTGCCTGTCACCGCTCCCAGATCGGTGACGACTCCTTCTTCCTGCGCCTGCCTCCCGAGGCCTTCGCCGCCTCGTTCGGCACCGAGTGGTTCGTCGACCGGCGCCGGCGGGGCGGCCCTCCCTACAGTGCCGACCTGCTCGACGTCCTCGACGTCGCCGGGACCGGCGGTGGCGCCCGGTGACCGCCCTCGTGGCCTCCGTGCGCGCCGTGCACGTCGCCAACGCCTGGCTGGTGGTGATCGGCAACGGCCTCGTCGGGGTGTGGGCGGTGCTCGCCCACTGGCGCCCGGCCCTGCGGACGCGTCTGCTGTGGCTGGCGATCGCCCTCGTCGAGGCGGCGGTGGCCGTCCAGGTGGTGCTCGGTGTGTGGATGATCACCCGTGAGGACCGCGAGGCGGCCCAGTTCCACCAGTTCTACGGCTTCGTCGCTTTGGTGACGGTGGGCCTCATCTACTCCTACCGGGCCCAGCTCGCCGCCCACCGCTATCTGCTCTATGGGGGCGGCAGCCTCTTTCTCATGGGCCTGGCCATCCGAGCCATGACGATCTCGCCGTGACGTGCGCACCCGGGCGGGCACGGCCCGACAGGTACGGTCCGAGCCCGGCGCCGGGCTCCTCCGGGGTGGCCCTCAGAGGCGGACGACGGGGCACAGCAGGGTGCGCTCGACCCCGCTGATCATCTGGACCTTCGACACCACGATCTGACCCAGGTGATCGATGTCGGGCGCCTCGGCGCGGGCGATCACGTCGTAGGGTCCCATCGCCACGTCGGCCGACACGACCTCGGGCAGCTCCTGCATCGTGCGGGCGACCTCGGCCGCGGTCCCGACGTCGGCCTGCACGAGGATGTAGGCGGAGACGGTCATCGGTACCTCCCGGCGGCACCCTAGCCCACGCCCGTCCCCGGACCCGAGGTCCGGTCGTCTCGCAGCGGGTCGCCCGGGTTCCGTCCCGCGCGGTCGGGCTGGCTAGGGTCGCTGCTGACCGCAGGCGGTGCCTCACGAGAGCACCGACGCGCCCGAAAGGGGACGAGATGACCAACGCGCCGCTGTCCGCCACCGAGCTCGCCGCCCAGCTCGCGGACCGCTTCGGTCTCACCGACGCCGACCTGCGCTACGGGCTGAGCCAGGACGAGCTCTTCGCCGCCGCCCTCGCCGGCGATCGGGGCCGGGTGCGGCGCGACGGACCCGACGACGAACCCAAGGCCCATGCCACCGCTTTGGGCGTGGACGGCCCCCTGGTCTTCTACAGCGACCCCGACTGCACGGGACGACCGGTCCATGACACCTACGCCGTCGACCGGCCCGCCTTCAGCGACCGCATCTGGTGGAAGCCGGGCTTCAGCCCCTTCGACCCCGAAGAGTTCGACGAGCTCCTGCCCCGCGTGATCGCCCACCTCAACGAGCGCCGCTCGACCCTCTACGTCACCGACGTCTTCTGCGGCTGGGATCCCGACTTCGCCGAGCCGTACCGCTTCGTCGGCGAGTACGCCAGCCACGCCTACTTCTGCAACATCATGTTCCCCGCCGGTGTCCGCGACGACGTCGACCGGTCCCGCCACTGCTGGACCCTCATCAACGTCCCCTCCTTCCGCTGCGTGCCCGAACGCGACGGCACCCGGTCCGAGCGGGCCGTGATCATCGACCTCGAACGCGAGGTCGCCCTCGTCCTCGGCCCCGCCGACTACTGCGGCGTCAACAAGAAGACGATGTTCACCATCATGAACTTCGTCCTGCCCGACAAGGGCCAGCTCCCGATGCACTGCTCGGCCAACGTGGGCGAACGGGGTGACGCCGCCATCCTCTTCGGCCTCTCCGGAACGGGCAAGACCACCCTGTCGGCCGATCCCCACCGCAAGCTCATCGGCGACGACGAGCACGTGTGGACCGACACGGGCGTGTCGAACTTCGAGGACGGGTGCTACGCCAAGCTCATCGACCTCGACAAGGACAACGAGCCCGTGATCGCCGCCGCCTTGTCGATGAAGGGCACCCTCATCGAGAACGTGCCGCCCCTGCCGGGCCGGCCCCTCGCCGAGACCGACCCCCAGGAGCTCGACCTCACCGACGACTCCATCACCGAGAACACCCGCTTCGCCTACCCCCTGACCTGCAACCCGAACGTGGCGCCCGGCGCCCGCGGCCCCCACCCCGAGACGATCGTGCTGCTGACCGCCGACGCCTTCGGGGTCCTGCCCCCGGTCTCCCTCCTCGACGGCGACGAGGTCATGTACCACTTCGTGCAGGGGTTCACCTCCAAGCTGGCGGGCACCGAGGTGGGCGTGACCGAACCCGAGGCCACCTTCTCGGCCTGCTTCGGCGCCCCCTTCATGTCCCAGAAGGCCCACGTCTACGCCGAGTTGCTCGCCAAGCGCATGCACGAGCACGAGACCCGCTGCATCCTGTTGAACACGGGGTGGAGCGGGGGGCCCTACGGGGTCGGGAGCCGGATCTCGCTGCGCTACACCCGGGTCATGCTCGACGCCGCTCTCAGCGGTGCCCTCGACGGGGTCGAGACCGTGCGTCATCCCGTGTTCGGTCTGCGCATGCCGACGAGCTGCCCGGGGGTGCCCGACGAGATCCTCGACCCGCGGCGCACCTGGGACGACCCCGAGGCCTACGACCGCACGGCGCGCGAGCTACGCGAGCGCTTCCACGCCAACTTCGCCGCCCACGGCTACGGGGAGCTCGGTATCCGCGACGTGATGCCCGACTGAGGGCCGTCGGGCCCCCGGGTCGGGCGGAGGTCCGCTCAGAGTTCGGGGGTGCGCATGTCGGCCTCGGACCCGAGGCTCAGCGCCGTGGCCCGCCCGTGCTCGTCGAGCTCGAAGCGGACCCGCTGACCGGGACGCAGCATGCGGAACACCGAGCCCTCGAGGGCGTCGGCGGCCAGGTCGATCTCGGCCAGGTCGGTCTCGCGCACGACGACGCCGTCACCGGTTCCGGGGTCGTAGCTGCTGATCACGCCCTGCACGTCGTCCTCCGCGCTCGTCGGTCGGCGCGGGAGCGTAGCGGGGCGCCGGCGTCGCTGGCACGCCGGCCGCCGGGTACCATCGCCCGGCGATGCCCGCCGCCGTGCTCGACGCCACGACCCTCCGCTCGGTGATCACCACCTTCAGTGAGGTGGTCGCCGCCCACCGCGAGGCCATCAACCGGCTCAACGTGTATCCGGTCCCCGACGGCGACACCGGCACCAACATGTCGCTCACCTTGCGCTCGGTCGTCGCCGAGCTCGACGGCGCCGCCGACGACGGGCTCGACGCCGTCTGCGACGCCATCGCCCACGGCTCGCTCATGGGAGCGCGCGGCAACTCCGGGGTCATCCTGTCCCAGATCCTGCGGGGTCTCGTCGGGGTGTTCCGCCAGCGGCGCGCCGCCGACGCCGCCACCGTCGCCGCCGCCCTCGAGGCCGCCGCCGACGCCGCCTACGGGGCGGTGATGAAGCCCGTCGAGGGCACGATCCTCACCGTCGCCCGCGAGTCGGCGGCCGCCGCCCGCGCCGCCGCCGACGCCGGCGCCGACCTCGTCGGGGTTCTCGAGGCGGCCCGCGTCGAGGGGCGCGCCTCCCTGGCCCGCACCCCCGACCTGCTGCCCGTGCTGGCCGACGCCGGGGTCGTCGACGCCGGGGGCGCCGGCTTCCTGTTGTTGTACGACGCCGCCCTCCACGTCCTCGACGGGCGGCCCCTGCCCGAGCCCGAGGTGGGCGCCGGTCCCGACCTCGCCGCTCTCGACGCCCACCACGGTGACGAGCCGTCGATCGCCGACCTGCGCTACGAGGTCATGTACTTCCTCGAGGCCGACGACGAGCGCATCGACGAGTTCAAGTCGGCCTGGGCCGCCATCGGCGACTCGATCGTCGTGGTCGGCGGCGAGGGCCTGTGGAACTGCCACGTCCACACCGACGACATCGGCGCCGCCATCGAGGCCGGGATCGAGGTGGGCCGGCCCCGCCAGATCCGCGTCACCGACCTGCTCGAGGAGGTGGAGGAGCGCGACTGGGTCCGCGACGAGCTCGGGGGCGGGCCCGCCGAGCGGGTCCCCTGCGGGGTCGTGGCGGTCGGGGTGGGCGACGGTGTCGTCGCCATCCTGCGCTCGATGGGGGTGCACCGCGTCGTCGCCGGCGGCCAGTCCATGAACCCCTCGACGGCCGATCTCCTCGCCGCCGTCGAGGCGGTGCCCGCCGACGAGGTCGTCATCCTGCCCAACAACAAGAACATCATCCCCGTCGCCGAACAGGTCGACGCCCAGACCGACAAGACGGTCCGCGTCGTGCCCACGCGCGGCATCGCCGAGGGGCTGGCCACCCTCATGGCCTACGACCCCCAGGCGTCCGCCGACGACAACGTGGCCGCCATGAGCGCCGCCGCCGCCGACGTCCGCACCGGCGAGGTCACCCGGGCCGTGCGCGACAGCGTGAGCGAGGTCGGCCCCATCGCCGAAGGCGACCACCTCGGCATCTGCCAGGAGGGCATCGTCGCCGTGGCGCCCACCCTGGCCGGCGCGGCCACCGGCCTGCTCCAAAAGCTCGTCGACGACGAGCACGAGCTGCTCACCGTCATCTGCGGGCTCGACGCCGACCCCGACACGACCGCCGCCATCGAGGCGTGGATGAGCGAGCACCATCCCGACGTCGCCGTCGAGGTCCACGAGGGCGGACAACCCCTCTACGCCTACTACTTCGGTCTGGAGTGACCTCGGGCCCATGCCGGCCGGCGACCCGCCCCTGACGCTGCGGGACCTCCACGCCATCGACGTCGCCCGCCTGCGGGGCGTGGGCGACAAGCGCCGGGCCGCTCTCGCCGCCCTCGGGATCGACTCGGTGGCCGACCTCTTGTCCCACTACCCCCGCCGCTACATCGACCGGCGCCGCCAGGAGAGCATCGACGCCCTGGCCATCGGTGACGAGGCCACCGTGTTCGGCGAGATCCGGGCCATCTCCGCCCGCCGCACCCGCAACCGCCGCTCCCTGGTGACCGCCACCCTGGGGGACGGGACCGGGCGGCTCCGGCTGACCTTCTTCAACCAGCCCTGGCGGGAGCGCCAGCTCCCCGTGGGTACCCGCGTCGTGGTCTTCGGTCGGGTCGAGACCTACCGGGGTCAGCGCCAGATGACCAACCCGGTCGTCGACCTCGTCGGGGACCGCACGGGCCGCATCGTCGCCGTGTACCCCCAGTCCGACAAGGCAGGGGTGCACTCCTGGGACATCGCCGCTCTGGTCGAGGAGGCCCTGGCACGCTGTCGACCCCGGGGGCTGGCCGACCCCGTCCCCGAGGCCGTCCGACGCCGCCTCGACCTGGTCGACCGCCAGTGGGCGATCGAGCGCATCCACCGCCCCGCCACCATGGGCGAGGTGGGCGACGCCCGGCGCCGGCTGGTCTTCGACGAGCTGCTGCGCGTCCAGCTCGAGCTCGTCCGCCGCAAGCGACGCCTCGAACGCGAGGTGGAGGGCATCGAGCACCGCATCGACGGCCCCCTGCTCGCCGCCTTCCTGGAGCGCCTGCCCTTCGAGCTCACCGGCGCCCAGCGCCGCGCCGTCGACGAGATCCTCGCCGACCTGGCGGCCCCGCACCCCATGCACCGGCTCCTGCAGGGCGACGTGGGGGCGGGCAAGACCCTGGTGGCGATCGCGGCCCTGCTCGCCGCCGTCGACGGGGGCCACCAGGGGGCCCTCATGGCCCCCACCGAGGTGCTCGCCGAGCAGCACCACCTCGGGGTGCGCGAGCTCCTCGACGGGCTCGAGGTCGCCGACCCCGGGACCCTCATGGGCACCCGACCCCTCCAGGTCGCTTTGTTGACCAACGCCGTGCCCACCGCCGAGCGGCGTCGGGTGCTGGGCGAGATGGCCACCGGCCGTGTCGATCTGGTCATCGGCACCCACGCCCTCATCCAGGAGGCCGTCGAGTTCCGCGACCTGGGGGCGGTGGTGATCGACGAGCAGCACCGTTTCGGCGTCGAACAGAGGGCGGCCCTGCGGGACAAGGGCGACGCCGCCCCCGATGTGCTGGTCATGACCGCCACGCCCATCCCGCGCAGCGCCGCCATGACCGTCTACGGCGACCTCGACCAGTCCGTTCTCGACGAGCTCCCCCCGGGCCGGACCCCCATCGAGACCCGCCGGGTGAGCCGCGCCGAGGAGTCGACGGTCTGGGACGACGTCCGGGCCGCCGTCGCCGCCGGCCGCCAGGCCTACGTGGTGTGCCCCCTCATCGGTGACGGGAAGGCCGAGAGCGGCGACGACCCGGACGGCGATGATCTCGCCAGCGCCGTCGCCACCCACGAACGTCTCGCCACCGGTGAGCTCGCCGAGCTCCGCCTGGGCCTGCTCCACGGGCGTCTGGGTCCCGCCGACAAGGAGGCGACCATGGAGATGTTCCGTCTCGGGCATCTCGACGTGCTGGTCGCCACGACCGTCGTCGAGGTGGGTGTCGACGTCCCCAACGCCACGGTCATGGTCATCCTCGACGCCGACCGCTTCGGTATCGCCCAGCTCCACCAGCTCCGCGGCCGGGTGGGCCGGGGGCGTCACGCCAGCCGGTGCTGGCTCGTCGCCGACCCGACGACCCCCGACGGCGACCGCCGTCTCGACGCCCTGGTGGCAAGCACCGACGGTTTCGAGCTGGCCGAGATCGACCTCGAACTGAGGGGCGAGGGCACGATCATGGGGGAGCGCCAGAAGGGCAGGAGCGACCTGAAGTTGGCGTCCCTGCGTCGTGACCGCGACACGGTGGTGACGGCCCGCCGCGTCGCCGTGGAGATCATCGACGACGACCCCGAACTGGAACGCCACCCGGATCTGGCCGACGAGCTGACGGTCGCCCTCGGCGACGAGGACGCCGAGTTCCTGTTGAAGGGCTGAGCTCGCCGCCAGGTGACCGGACCCGGCGGGGCGGCCCGGCGGCGCCGTCCCTCAGACGGTGTCGTCGTCGTCGATGACGAGGTCCCAGCGGTCGCCGCAGTCGCGGCAGCGGTAGGCGACGACGGCGCCGGGGGCGAACCCGTCGTCGGGCTCGTAGGAGAGGCGGGAGCACGTCCCGCCGCAGTCGACGCAGACGATCGTCTCGGGAACCAGCATCGCCGCACCCTAGCGGGGGTGGCGCGGGTCCCGGCCCCGGACCCGCGGGCGGGGCGGCCCACCGCGTCGGGGGGTGGGAGCGGCACACTGGACCCGTGCGAGTCGTCGCGGGAACCGCCCGGGGCCGTCGCCTCGTGTCGCCGCCGGGCACCGCCACCCGGCCGACGAGCGACCGGGTCCGGGAGGCGATCTTCAACGCCCTCTACAGCCTGGGCGGGGTGGAGGGCGCCCTGGTGGCCGACCTCTACGCCGGCACCGGGGCACTGGGGATCGAGGCCCTCTCGCGGGGCGCCGACCGGGCCGTCTTCGTCGAACGCTCCCGTCCCGCCCTCGAGGCCCTGCGGGCCAACCTCGCCGCCACCGGGCTCGCCGACCGGGCCGAGGTGGTGGCCGGCGACGTCGACGCCTGGCTGGCACGGCGGCCACGCGTCGACATCGCCCTCGTCGACCCGCCCTACGCCGACTCGCCCTGGGCCGAGGTGTTCGGGCGTCTCAGCGCCGAGCTCGTCGTGGCCGAGTCGGGTGGCGAGATCGAGGTCCCGCCGGGCTGGCGTGTCCACCGGGTCAAGAGGTACGGCACTAGCGTGGTCACGATCGCCGTCGCGTCGGACCCGCCGCCCACCGAGCCAGCCCAGGAGTTGTCGTGACCCGAGTGCTGTACCCGGGATCGTTCGATCCCGTCCACAACGGCCACCTCGAGATCATCGAGACCGCCTCGTGCCTCTTCGACGAGGTCGTCGTGGCCGCCATGCGCAACCCCCAAAAGGGCGAGCCCCTCTTCGAGCTGGGCGAGCGCGAGGCGATGCTGCGCGAGTCCGTCGCCCACCTCGAGAACGTCTCGGTGACCATGTTCTCCTCCCTCGTGGTCGACCTGGCCCGTGAGCTCGACGCCGACTTCATCGTCAAGGGGTTGAGGGCGGTGTCCGACTTCGAATCCGAGCTCCAGATGGCCCAGATGAATCTGGCCATCTCCGGCGTGCAGAC
>RFFY01000699.1 GCA_003697065.1 Actinomyces sp.
CACGTAGAAGAACATCAGGTAGATGCCCGACACCAGCAGGGACACGAACAAGGTGATGGCCGCCACCCCCAGGAACCAGGTGGTCCGGAAGCGCAGCTCCGAGCGCCGGACCTTGACCGGGTAGAGGTGGAGCAGGAAGTTGGCCCAGTGGTGCACGGCCCGGTCGCGGGGCGTGTCACCCGGCGGCGTGCGCCAGATCGAACGTCCGACCGTCGTCGAACGCACCCACTCCATCACCTTCATGAGCTCCTCCCTCCGGTCGTTCCGGCGCTCCCCGCCGGCACCCGGGTCCGCGTCGGTGCCTCCGACGCTTTCCGCCCGATCGTCACCTCGACCACGTCGGGGGGCAGGGTGTTCGCCCCCGTCCAGACCCCCATCGACAGGGCCCGGGGCGGGCAGCGCTCGATACACAGCCCGCAGCGGATGCACGCCGTCTCGTCGAGCACCAGGGCGGTCCGGTCGGCGTGGGCGGGATCACCGGTGACCTCGGCGGCGGGCACGAGGGAGATGAGGTCGAGGGGGCAGATGTCGGCGCACAGGCCGCACAGCACGCAGGCGTCGGGGTCGAGCACGATGTCGGCGAAGCACCGCAGGCACCGCGAGGCCTCACAGCGGGCCTGCTCGGGGGTGTAGCCCGTCTCGATCTCGTCGATGCCGATGCGGCGCTGGAGCGGCAGCATCGGCACGGGTACCCGGTCCCGGGCGTCGTAGTCGTCGTCGAGGCGGTGGAACTGCTCGAGCACCACCATGGTGGCGGCGGGCTCGTCCTCGTCCTCGTCGGTCGCGGTCAGGGTGCGGTGGATGGACGCCGCAGCTCGTCGACCGTCGGCGATGGCGTCGATGAGGAGGCGGGGACCGCGGGCGGCGTCCCCGCCCGCCCACACCCCGGGAAGCGAGGTGCGCTGCTCCTCGTCGACGGCGACGGTACGACGCGGCGAGATCTCGATGCCCGTGCCCTCGAGGGCCTCGATCTCGACGGCCTGGCCGATGGCGAGGATCACCGTGTCGGCCTCGTAGACCCGCCGGTCGGACTCGTCGAAGGTCGGGGCGAAGCGTCCGTCCTCGTCGAAGACCCGGGTCACGCCGACGGTCTCGAGGCCGACCACCTTGCCGTTCTCGGTGAGGATGCGGGCGGGACCGCGCCGGTGGGCGAAGCGGATGCCCTCCTCGAGGGCGTCGTGGACCTCATGGGGGGAGGCGGGGAGTTCGTCGGCGCTCTCGAGCGACACGACGAGCACGTCGGTGGCACCCGCGCGGACGGCGGCCCGGGCGGCGTCCATGGCGTCGCGGATGCCGTGACCGCCCGGTTCGTCGAGACGGCCCGCCGCGTCGCGGGTGACCGCGTCACGGCCGGTCTCGTGGCGGCCGGTCTCGTC
>RFFY01000700.1 GCA_003697065.1 Actinomyces sp.
CACGTCGAGCCAGCTCGCCCCGGGCAGGCGGACCGCCGTCACCCGGTCGACGGCGCGATCACCGGTCGGCATCCGGTAGCGGCGGTGTCCGTCGGGGCCGCGGACCACCCAGCCGAAGGTCTCGAGGAGCTCGAGCAGGTCCGCCGTCGAGACCTCGGTCCCGTCGGGGAGCGTGCGGGTGCCGGTCGGCCAGCGCTCGGGGTCGGGGGTCTCGGCGGCGACGGTGAGGGCCAGAGCCGCCACGTCGGCGTCCTCGTTCATGGCCGCCAGGCGGGAGCGGACCTTCTCGACGCTGTCGTCACCGAACCCGCTGACCCGGCCGTAGGTGCCGAGGCCCACGTTGGCCGCCGCCCAGGCCATGCGCCACCCGGACCCCGTGTCCTGATCGGTGCCGCCGAGCCGGTCGCCGAGGCCGAGGTAGTCCCGGAGGAACCAGTCGTTGACCTCGCTCTGGCGCTCGCGGATGGCCCGGGCGGTGGCCAGGAAGTACTCGCTCATCGAGACGTGGCCGTACCCGAGGAAGTCGAGACTGCGGTAGGCGCTACGCAGGCGCCGGCGCAACTCCTCGGCGGTGGCTCGGCGGGGGTCGGCCCGCCGCCACGAGACCGAGTCGAGGAACTCCGCCAGCCAGGCGATGCGGTCGGCGGCGATCTTGTTGCGGAGGTCGGCGGACACCGGCGCCCCGGTGCGGGGATCGAGGACGGTGGCCTCCTCGGCCACGGCGACGAAGCGGTCGACGTCGAGATCCCGCTGGGTGTCGCGCAGCCACTCGCGCATGCGGTAGTGGGCCTCGGTCTCCTCCCACCACTCGGCTCCCTCGCCCTCCCCGGGTCGGCGGCGCCGGTCCTCCACGGTGTCGCGGACGCCGCTGGTGAGCCCCTCCAGGACGTCGCGCGTGGCGGGTCGGCCCGCGGCGCCGACCAGGCGGGACCGGGCGATGTCGATGGCCTCGAGACGCAGGCTGGCGGTCTCGAGCTCGACCCGGCGGGCGGCCAGGGTCTGGGCCCGGACCGGGTCGTCGGCGTCGTCGAGGATCACCCGTTCGACGTCACGACGGGCGCGGCTCGTCGCCTCCCGCCGGGCCGCGAGGGCGGCGCTGTGCTCCTCGTCGAGGATCCGTGTCCGCTCGCCGGGAGGAGCCGTGAGCAGGCGCAGGGCCAGGTACTCGGCCACGGCACGCCGGTAGGCCTCCCGGGTCTGCTCGACCTCGGCCGCCGCCCGGGCGAGGAGGGTGTCCTCGGTCTTCGAACGCCCCGACAACCAGTCGGTGAGGGACTCGAGCAGCCCCTCGTCGTCCTCGGCGGAGCGGCGGGCGGTGTAGCGGGCCACGGCGCTGTGGTGGGCGCGCTCGGCCTCCTCCATGCGCCGCCGGGCCTCCTCGATCGCGGCCCGGGTGGCGGCGGTGCTCGCCTCGGCGTCGCTCTCGATCGCCCGCCGGAGTCGGCGCCGGGCGTCGTCCGATGGCGCCGACCCGCCCCCGTCCCCCGTGCCGGCGCCCGGATCGGATCCTTCCGGGCCCCCGGTGCCGGCGCCCGGCTCGGACTCTCCCGGGCCGGTGGGCCCGGGTGGTGCCGAACCGGGGGGCTCGGCGTCGCCCGCCGGGGCCTGCTCCGTCTCGTCCTCACGCCGGGCCGCTTCGGCCCGGGTGGCTGCGAGGGCAGCGCCCGCCAGGGCGAGGCCCGTCCCTGCGGCCACGAGACCGGGTTTCGTCTCGTCGGGGTCGGTCACGAGCGTGCCGGCGCCACCCGCGTCCGTCGGAGCTCCCCCGGCCGAGCCGCCCCCCGTGGAGTCGCCCCCCGTGGCGTCGCCCCCGACCGGCGGGGTCGGGGTACCCCCGCCGGTGCCGCCGCTCGACCCGGTGGGCGTGGGCGGGGTCCCACCCCCGCCGCCGGCGCCGGACAGGGACGAGGTCGGCGCCGGCGTCCCGCCCCCGC
>RFFY01000701.1 GCA_003697065.1 Actinomyces sp.
GTGTGGCCCCCGGCGCCGTTCGTCGGCGCCCTGGAGGCCCTGCCCCGTGTCGACGACCGGCGGATCCGCTGGACCGGCCGCGACCAGTGGCACGTCACCCTGCGCTACCTCGGCGACGTCGATCCCGAGCCGGTGGCGACCGCCCTGGCGGGGATCCGTCTCCCGCCGGCCGACATCGTCTTCGGACCCCGGGTCGTGCGGTGGGGGGTCGCGCTGGCGGTGATCCCCGTCGAGGGTCTCGACACCCTGGCCGCGGCCGTGCGGACCGCCACCGCCGGCATCGTCCCGCCCGACGAGCGACCCTTCCGGGGGCATCTCACCGTCGCCCGGGCCCGCGGCCGCGCCCGCCTCCCGCTGGCGGCGGTGGGGGCCTCTGTCGCAGGGTCGGCGCGGGTCGACGAGTTCGCCCTGGTGGCCTCGGACCTCACCCCCGACGGGGCCCGCTACCGCACCCTCGAGCGCTGGCGCCTGGGGTGACGCCCGGATCATCGGCGCCGACCGGCGGGTGGTCGAGATCGGTGAGGATGCCCTCGACGCCGCGGCGCACCAGATGGCGCAGGCGCCAGCCCCCGTTGACGGTCCACACCTCCACCTTTCGGCCGCGCCGGTCGAGATGGCCGACGAGGCCCGGCACCAGGGCGACCGGCCACCAGAGTTGGACGACCCGCGGGGCCGGGGTGCCGCAGGGAACGAGGGGAACGCCGATCAGGGCACCCTCCAGCAGTGAGGCACAGGTGGCGATGCGTCCGGCGTAGCGGCGTCGGATGCGGCGTAGCAGGCCCCGGTGGAAGGGGGCGCTCACCAGGACACGGTCGCCGCGACCCGCGGCGACGAGGCGGTCGAGGACCGCGACCAGAGCCGGCTCCGCTCGCCGGGACTTGATCTCGAGGTTCACGAGGGCGTCGGGGAGGGCCTCGAGCAGTTCGGTGAGGGTGGGGTGATCGGGCGCCCGGCGGCGCAGCTCCTCGCGGTCGAGGCGTTCGAGACGGCGCCGGCGACCCGTCACGGCGTGCATCGACAGGAGCTCCCCGCCGGCGACCGGGACGAGGTCGACCTGGATCCAGCGGAAGCCGTGGGCGAGGGCGCGGCGGTAGGCGGAGAGCGTCCCGGGCGGGTCGCCGGCCCCGGTGGCGCCGGCGTGGCTGATCAGGCGAAGACGGGCCGGCGGAGACGTGTCGGTCACCCGGGGAGTGTGGCACCCGGGCCGGGCGTGGACGAGAATCGTCCGGACGTGACCGAGTTGGCCGCACCGACGGTGGAGATCGAACTCCTGGGTCCCGCCCGCCTGCTCGTGGCCGGGCAGGACCGGACCCCCACCCGGGGGCGGGTCCGCCAGGCCCTCGCCGTGCTCGTGGCCA
>RFFY01000702.1 GCA_003697065.1 Actinomyces sp.
CGTCACGGGGGGCCGGACCCGTCCAGGGCGACCAGGACGGGCAGGACCGTCGTGCGGGCGTCGGGGCACAGGGGGTGCCCGGCGGCCCAGGCGGTCAGCTCCCCGGCCGCGACCTCGGCCACTTCGGCCACCTCGCCGTCGGCGGGGACCACCGGGCCGTCGTCGACGACCACATACACGGGACCCGACCACCGGGTCCGGTCGTCGGCGTGGCGTAAGCGGGCCACCTCCACCAGGCGGTCGGCGTCCACCGCGACGCCCGCTTCCTCCGCCAGTTCGCGCACGGCGGCGTCGGTGTCGGACTCGCCGGGGGCGGGGACCCCGCCGAAGGCGACGTCCCACAGGCCCGGGTTGACGTCCTTCCAGTCCGCCCGCCGGTGCACGACCCAGCGTCCGTCCGACCGCCGCAGGGCCACGACCACGTTGCGGTGGGGCAGGTTGGCGGCCCGCATCTGGCCACGGGTCACCACCCCGACCACGGCGCCCGACTCGTCGAGCACCTCGACCGGCTCCCGGGCCGGCGACGACGAGAGCTCAGATCCCATCGTCGCGGAGGCGCCGGCGCAACAGGTCGAGGGCGGTGATGCAGGTGAACTGACGGGTCCGCTCCCGGTCGAAGGGCAGGTGCAGGAGCCGGGCCTCGGTCCGCTCCCCGCGGGCCAACCCCACCCACACCGTGCCCGGCTCCTGGCCGTCGTGGGGATCGGGGCCGGCCACGCCGGTGACGGCGAGCCCGATGTCGGCACCCAGCACCCGGCACGCCCCCTGGGCCATGGCCCGCACCATCTCCTCGCTCACGGCCCCCACGTCGGGACAGCCGAGCACCTCGAGCTTGACGCGACGGTCGTAGGCCACGATCCCGCCCCGGAAGACGTCGGAGCAGCCGGGCACGGCGCTGATACGGGCGCCGATCAGCCCCCCGGTGAGGGACTCGGCCAGACCCAGGGTCGCCGAGCGCCGGCGGAGCGCCTCGAGCACGACCGACTCCATGGTGTCGTCGTCGACCCCGAACACCACGTCGCCGACGAGCTGGCGGATGCGGGCCTCCTCGGCGTCGAGCACGGCGGCCACGGACCCCTCGTCGTCGCCCTTGGCCGTGATCCGGACCTTGAGTCCCTCCCACCCCGACGCCAGGAAGGCGATGGTGGCCTCGCCGGTGTCGTCGAGGCGGCGGATCTCGTCGTCGAGGACCTCGGCCAGCTTGGACTCCGACAACCCCCAGGTGCGCAGGGTGCGGCTGGCGATGACGCCGGTGATGCCCGCTCGCTGGCGCAGTTCGGGCAGCACGCAGCGGCTCACCATCTCCTTCATCTCCCAGGGCACGCCGGGGACGGCGTAGACGACCTTGTCGCCGACCGGGCAGCGCAGCCCCGGTGCCGTTCCCGGCTGGACCGGCAGCGCCGACGCCCCCCGGGGCAGTTCGGCCTGGCGCAGGTTGTTGGCCGGCATCTCGCGCCCCCGGGCGCCGAAGCGGGCCCGGATGGCCTCGACGAGGGCGGGATCGCGGACGAGCTCCACCCCCATCACGGCGGCGATGGCGTCGCGGGTGATGTCGTCCTGGGTCGGCCCCAGACCCCCGCAGCAGATCACGGCGTCGCTGCGCTCGAGAGCGAGGCGCAGGACGGCGACGATGCGCTCGAGGTTGTCGCCCACCTTGGTCTGGAAGTGGGAGTCGATCCCGGCCAGGGCGAGCTGCTCGCCGATCCACGACGAGTTGGTGTCGACGACCTGGCCCAACAGGAGCTCGGTGCCGATGGCGACGACCTCGCAGTTCACCTCGTCTCCTTTCGCGACCGACGCCGCCACCGGCCCCCCGGTCGCCCCCCGGTCACCGCCACGGTCACGAGCGACGCTCACCGGAGGTGCTGGTGGCCGCCTGTCCGTCGCGCAGATACTGCCAGCCGGTGACGAGGGTGAAGACCACCGCCACCCACCAGGCGGCCGCCACGACGGCGTCGGCGTCCTCGAGGGGCGGGAACACGGCCAGGGCCAGGGCGGCGCCCTGAACGAAGGTCTTGTACTTCGCCGAGCGTCGGGCCGGCACCGCCAGGCCCTGACGGGCCCAGCGGGCCCGCCACACGGTGATGCCCACCTCGCGGACGGCGACGAGGACCACGGGCAGCCACTGGTAGCGCTCGACGATCACCAGGCAGGTGGCGGCCCCCAGGACCACCACCTTGTCGGCCAGGGGGTCGAGGAAGGCACCGGAGCGCGACACGACGTTGGC
>RFFY01000012.1 GCA_003697065.1 Actinomyces sp.
CCGTCTCCTGGGCGCCGACCCCGCCGGCGTCACCTTCGGCGCCAGCACCACCGCCAACCTCTTCCGCCTGGCCCGGGCCGTCGGCCGCCGGCTCGGGCCAGGCGACGAGATCGTCTGCACCCGACTCGACCACGACGCCAACGTGGCACCCTGGCTGACCGTCGCCGCCGAGACCGGAGCCACCGTCCGTCTCGCCGACATCGACCCCGACACCGGGCGCCTCCCGACAGAGAACGTGACGCGCCTGCTCGGCCCGCGCACCCGTTGGGTGGCCGTCACCGCCGCCTCCAACGCCGTGGGCGCCATGCCCGACGTGGCCGCCATCACCGCCGCCGCCCACGAGGCCGGGGCGCGGGTGGTCGTCGACGGCGTCCACCGCACCCCCCACGGTCCCGTCGACGTCGCCTCTCTGGGTGCCGACGTCTACGCCACCTCGGCCTACAAGTGGTACGGGCCCCACCTCGGCATCTGCTGGATCACCCCCGATCTCCTGGCCGAGCTGGAGCTCGACCGGGTCCGACCGGCGCCCGACACCGGGCCCGACCGGTTCGGTGTCGGCACCCCGCCCTTCGAGCTCCTCGCCGGAGTCGCGGCCGCGGCGCGCTTCCTCACCGACGAGATCGACTTCGCCGCCGCCCACCATCGCGAGATGGCCACCTTCGCCCGCCTCCTCGACGGCCTACGGGCCATCGACGGGGTGCACGTGCTCGGCCCGGCCGACCTCACGGCTCGCGCCCCCACCCTCGCCTTCGTCGTGGAGGGGTACGACCCCGGCTACGTGGCCCGCTACCTCGCCGCCCACCGGGTCGCCGTGTGGGACGGCGACTACTACGCCGTGGAGTTCTTCGCCGCTGTCGGGCGGCCCGACGGCGCGGTCCGGGCCGGTGTCGTCGCCTACAACGACGACGACGACGTCGACCGCCTCCTCACCGCCGTCGAGACCCTGACGGTGCCATGAGCGGCACACCACCCGGGGCCGCGGGGGACCCCGGCGTCATCGCCCGCGATCGGGCCCTGCGGGCCGACATCGGCCGCCTCGGCCGCCAACTCGGCGAGGCCCTCGTGCGCCAGGAGGGTCCCGGGCTCCTCGAGACCGTCGAGTCGGTGCGCACCCTCGCCCGCCGACTCCGGTCCACCGAGGGGGCCTCCGCCGCCGGCGCCGAGCTCGCCGCTCTCCTCGCCGCCGTCGACGACGTCGAGGCCATCCTGGTGGTGCGGGCCTTCACCCTCTACTTCCATCTCGCGAACGTGGCCGAGCAGGTCCACCGCATCGAGGAGCTGTCGGTGGCCGGCGACGAGGACATGCGCTTCGTCGAGACGGCCGCCCGCCTCCTCGCCGCCGGCACCACACCCGAGGAACTCGCCGACCTCCTCGCCCGCACCGACGTGCGCCCCGTCTTCACCGCCCACCCCACCGAGGCCTCGCGGCGCACGGTCCTCGACAAGCGGGCCGAGATCGCCCACCTCCTCGAGACCCGCGCCACGGCTCCCGACCGCGACCATGCCCGCATCGACCGGCGTATCGACGAGCTCATCGACGCCCTCTGGCAGACCGACGAGATCCGCTCCGAACGACCCGGTCCCCTCGACGAGGCGCGGGCGGCCCTGTGGTATCTCGAACAGGCGGTGCGCCACGCCCTGCCCGACCTGTTGGAGGAGGTCGACCTGGCTCTGCGGAGCGGGGGCGTCGAGCTGGCCCCCTCGGCGGCCCCCGTGCGTTTCGGGTCCTGGGTCGGTGGCGACCGCGACGGCAACCCCCACGTGACGCCCGAGGTCACGCGTCGCGTGGTCGCCCTCCAGCGCGACCGTGCCCTCGACATCCTCATCGGCGAGATCGACGCCCTGGCGGCCGAGTTGTCGGTGTCGGCCCTCATCCGACCGCCCCATCCGGACCTGCGGGCCCGTATCGACACCTACCGGCAGCGTTTCCCCGCCCTCTACGCCGACCTGTCACCGGGCGTGCGCGCCGAGCCCTACCGGGTCCTGTGCCGGGTCGTGCGTCACCGCCTCGACGCCACCCGCCGCCGGCGCCCCGGTGCCTACGACAGCCCCGACGAGCTCACCGACGACCTCGAGGTGATGCGGCGCTCCCTCGTCGCCGGACGGGGGGCCACCATGGCCCACGGGCGCCTGGCCCGGGTCCGGCGACTCCTCGCCGTAGTCGGCTTCCACCTCGCCACCCTCGACATCCGCGAACACGCCGACCGGCACCACGAGAGCCTCGCCCGGCTGGTGGAGGAGGCGGGCGGCACCTATCCGACCGCTCCCGGCGAGCGGGCCCGCCACCTCGCCGACGAACTGGCCAGCCGCCGGCCCCTCGCCCCGCCGGGCAGCCCCGTGCCCGCCGGCGACGCCCTCGAGCTGTTTCGGGTGCTGCGTGACCTGCTCGACGCCCACGGCGACGAGCTCGTCGAGAGCTACATCGTGTCGATGACACGGGGGGTCGACGACGTGCTCGCGCCGGCGGTGCTGGCCCGGGAGGTGGGGCTCGTCGACCTGCCCCGCGGCGTGGCCCGCCTCGGCTTCGTACCCCTGTTCGAGACCATCGACGACCTCCGCGGCATCGGGACGACCCTCGACGCCTTGTTGTCGTGCCCGCCCTACCGCGAGCTGGTGCGCCTCCGCGGGGACCGCCAGGAGGTCATGGTCGGCTACTCCGACTCCAACAAGGACGGCGGTATCACGACGTCCCAGTGGGAGATCCACAAGGCCCTGAGGGTGGTGCGCGACGTCGCCCGCCGCCACGGGGTCCGCCTGCGGGTGTTCCACGGGCGTGGTGGCACCATCGGGCGGGGCGGCGGCCCCACCCATTCGGCGATCCTGTCCCAGCCGGCGGGTGTCGTCGACGGCGAGGTCAAGACGACCGAACAGGGCGAGGTCATCGCCGACAAGTTCGGCCTGCCCGACCTCGCCCGACGCAACCTCGACCTCACCCTCGCCGCCGTCGTCGAAGCCTCGATCGCCCACCGCGAATCGCGTCTCGACCCCGACCGGCTGGCCCGCTGGGACCGGATCATGGAGGAGATCTCGACGGCCGCCTACCGGGCCTACCGGGGGCTCGTGGAAGCCGACGGGCTCGTCGACTATTTCGTGACCTCCACCCCCGTGGAGGAGCTCGCCGCCCTCAACATCGGCTCACGTCCGGCCCGCCGTCGGGGAGCGATGACGGGGATCGCCGACCTGAGAGCCATCCCCTGGGTGTTCGGCTGGATGCAGTCCCGCCAGATCGTCCCCGGCTGGTTCGGGGTCGGGTCCGGCCTCACCGCCGCCGTCGAGGCGGGCCGACTCGACGAGCTGAGGGCCATGATCGAGCACTGGCCCTTCTTCGCCGCCTTCATCTCCAACGTCGAGATGACACTGGTGAAGACCGACCTCGTCATCGCCGAGCGCTATGTCGAGCGTCTCGTGCCCCCCGACCTGCGGGGCCTGTTCGCCACCATCCGCGAGGAGTTCGACCGCACCGTCGACGCCGTGACCGCCGTGACCGGGCGCGACCTGCTCGGCGACCTCCCCGTCCTGCGTCGCACACTCGAGGTCCGCGCCGCCTACCTCGACCCTCTCCACCTCGCCCAGATCGATCTGCTCGCCCGCTGGAGGGCCCTACCCCCGGAGCTGAGAGCCGATCCCGACGGTCACGAGGAGGCCCGCCGGATCCGCCGCGCCCTGCTGCTGAGCGTCAACGGCGTCGCCGCCGGGTTGCGCAACACGGGCTGAACGGCGCCGGAGCGGGCCGGGAGTCAGCCGGGGCCGGTCGGTGCGGCGGGATCGCCGTCGCCCGCATCGGCGGCACCCGCCGCGGCGTTGGCCCGGTCCGCCATCTCCTGCAGGGCCTCGAGCACGTCACGATCGGAGGCATCGTCGTCGAGTCCCAGATCGGCCCGGGCGGCGTCGATGGCGGCGCGGGTGGACGGACCCATGATCCCGTCGACGGGACCGGGGTCGTAACCGGCGAAGAGGAGCCCGCCCTGGAGCTGGACGAACTCGTCGGCGGTCAGGGGTTCGTCGGCCGGCTCGGCGGTGCCCGTGGCCAGGTCGACGACGTCGTCGGCCGGGGTCGCCGCCACCGCACCCTGCCCGCTGAGGGCGTCGGACACGGCGGGGCCGGCCAGCCGGACCGTGCCCCACAGAGCGGCCAGGACCGCCACCAGCACCACGACTCCCTGGATGTGTGTGCGCACCTCGGCCGCCTTCCTGACGATGCCCGGCGTGGAGCCCGACGGGAACCGTCCCGGCGGGATCCTCGCACCTTCAGACGATCCGATCGGCGCGAGGGTTCCCGATCGTCACCCGACCGTCGCGATCGTCATCAATCCGGAACGCGGTGCCGTCGACCGGGGGCGCCACGCCGCCGGCGTCGGCCGCCGTGAGACGTCAGTCGCTGCTGGTGGCGGCCTCGAGGCCCACGGCTTCGGGACCACCCACCGCCTCGAGGGCGGCGACGACGAACTCGCCGATGCCCTCGGGCAGCTTGTCGCGCCGGAAGGCCCGCCCGCCGATCCATTCCCCACCGCGGGCACGGACCACCCGAGCCAGCTTGTCGAGGACCTTTCCGCAGTGCACGGCGTAGGTGACGAACCCGGCGGTCGGCTTGCCCCAGATGCCGGGCATGGCCTCGAGCCGCCTCTTGTCGCCCGGCCGGTGGCCGGCGACGATGATGCCGTCGGTCCAGGTCCCCACGAAGACCAGGTCGGCGTCGGCGAGAAAGTCCAGGTTGACCTCGCCGGTGGACCAGACCCCGACCTCGTGACCCAGCTCGGCGACGGCGGCTCCAATGAGTTCGGCGGCCCGGCGGGTGTTGCCCGTGCGGCTCTCGTAGATGACGGCGACCTTCACGATGGCTCTCCTCGACGGGGTGCCTCTCGGCGTCCCGGGGCGGCGACACGTGCCCAGATCCTGCCAGAGTCCGACCCCCGCCGCCGACCCGGCCCGGCGAGCCGGCGGCGTTCAGGCGTCGGCGGCCACGGCCGCCAGCAGGGCGCGTGTGCGGGCCAGTTCCTCGTCGTCGCGTCCGATCTCGGCGGCGGCGAACTCGGTGGCGCCGGCGGCGGCGATGGCGGCCAGCTGTTCGCGCACGGCGTCCTCGTCGCCGCACACCATCACGTCGCCGGGGCCGCGGACGCCCTCGCGGTCGAGCACCGCCCGGTACGACGGCAGCTCCCCGTAGCGGGCGAGGACCACGTCGACGAACTCCCGGACCGCCTTTTCGTCGTCGGTGACGGCGATCGGCAGGGAGCACACGATCCGGGGCTCGGGTCGACCGGCCGCCTCGGCCGCGGCCCGCAGGGTCGGGGCGATGTGGTCGGCGATCGTCCGCGGACCCGTCATCCACAACACGGTGCCGTCGGTGCGACGACCCGCGATGCGCAGCATCTGGGGGCCCAGGGCCGCCAGCAGCACCGACGGGGGGTCGTCGGTCGGCCGGGGGGCCTCGAAACGGGTCGTGAAGATCTCGCCGGCGTGGTCGGCTCGCCCCTCGGTGAGGAGGGCCTGCAGGCCGTCGAGATAGTCGAGGACATGGCGGATCGGACGTTCGAAGCGCCGGCCCCACACCTGTTCGACGACGGGCGCATGGTTGACCCCGATGCCGAGGGCGAGGCGCCCCCCGGTGACGGCCTGGGTGGTGAGGGCCTTGGCGGCCAGAGCCGTGGGATGGACGGGGAAGGTGGGCACCACGGCGGTGCCGAGCTCGATGCCGGGTGCCCGTTCGGCGGCGACGGCGAGCACGGTCAAGGCGTCGACGAGGCCGGTCTGGGCCAGCCACCACCCGGCCAGTCCGTCGGCGGCGGCGCCGGCGGCGTGGGCGACGAGGGTGTCGATGTCGGGCTCGATGAGCTGGGTCGAGCCGTTGATCGAGATACGCATGGGGATCCTCCCGGGCGGGGGTGGGGCGGTGATCGATGCTCAGTTGGCGGCCCGGCGCAGGAGCATCTCGCGGATCTTGGCGCAGTCCGGGCACACGGGGTACTTGGAGGGGTCGCGACTCGGCACCCAGACCTTGCCGCACAGGGCCCGCACCGGGGTGCCCTCGACGTAGGCCTGGGCGGCGTCGGACTTGCGGACGTAGTGGGCGAAGCGGTCGTGGTCGCCCTCGTCGGTGACCGGCAGGGTGTCGCCCTCGGGGACCGTGACGGTGTCGGGGGTGGTGAGTTCCGGCATCGTCGTCTCCTCGCTTGTCGGGCTCATCGGGCTCGTCGAAGCCGCCAACAGTGTGCCCGCCGGGCGGCCCCGTCGCACGAGGGTCCGGGCAGAGGGACGCCCGGGGTCGTCGCACGAGGGTCCGGGCAGAGGGGCGCCCCGGGTCGTCGCAGGAGGGTCCGGGCGGGGCAGGGGGCTGCCACGTCGCTAGCCTCGGCTCGATGTCGCGTGGCGTGGCCTGGGCTCTGGGCGCCTACCTGATCTGGGGCTTGTCCCCCCTGTAC
>RFFY01000703.1 GCA_003697065.1 Actinomyces sp.
CTGGGGATCGGGGTTCCGGTGGTGGTCCTCGTGGTGTCGGCCGATCTGTGGGAGCGCGGCGGCGACGGGGTGCGACGCGAGCAGGTCGTGCTGTTCAACATGACGACCCTGGCCACTCTGACGCTCGGTCTGGGTGTCTTGTACCTGGCGGTGTGGGCGCTGGCCTGGGCGGGGGCGGCGGTGCTCGTCGTGTCGCGACTGTTCGCCGACGCCGTGGGCCACGAGGTCACCGCGGTCGACTACCTCCGTCTGACGTGGGTGACCACCTCACTGGCGGTGCTCGGTGGTGCGCTGGGCGCGGGCCTCGAGTCCGACGACGCGGTTCGCGCCGCCGCCTACCGGGTGTGGCCCGACGAGGAGGCGTGGGCCGCGTCGCCCGAGACGTGAGCCGCCGGCTGGCGGCCGGTGGGGTGGCGATGGTTGGGTCGGCGGCCGGTGGGACCGCGCCTCAGAGGGTGCCGGGGCCGTCGGCGGGCCCATCGGCGAGTTCGTCGGCACCGAGCTGGTCGGCGATGCGGGCCATCGACAGGCGCATGGCCCGGCGGGCCTCCTCCTCCTCGAGGCGACGGATCCGCCAGCGCCGCAGGCGGCCCAGCGCCCAGGCCACGGCGGCGATGAACACGGCGGCGATGGCCAGGGGCTTGGCCCGGGCCAGGTAGTCGGGGGCGGGCCGGCCGGCGGTCGGCTGCACCGAGTCGCCCCGCAGGGAGATGCTGAGCGGGGGCGAGCCCTGCGACAGCAGGTAGGTGTCGCCGAAGAGGACCGCCCACGTCTCGTTGCGGGTCGAGAAGGAATCGAGGAGCTGGTCGGCGAAGTGCAGGCCGGTGGCCGTCGATCCCCGGCGTCCGCCGCTCCAGGTGAGCAGGAGGCGGTCGTGGTCACCCACGTCGAAGGCCTCGAGGACGGCATGGGCGAGGTCGACGTCGAAGCGCAGGAGTTCGGTGCGGTTCTCGTCGATCACCGAGATCGGGTCGAGGGAGAGCAGGGGCGCGTCGATCTGGATGCGGGGGTCGTTCTCGGCGACGATCACCGCCGGCTGGTCGGCGACCAGGGCCTCGTCGAGGGGAACGAAGCGGGGATCGAGGTCGGGGGTCGAGACCCGCTGCAGGGCCGCCACGAGGCGCACGGCGAGCTCGACCCGGTCGATGGTGTAGCGGTCGACGGCGACGACGAAGCCGTCGACGAGCACCTGGGGGTAGCGGGCGAAGCTCGCCACCAGGCTCTGGCCGGGCGAGATCCGCACCCACGACTTCTCGGGGTCGATCTGGACGTTGACGGGCACCGCCCCGGCGGTGTTGCAGCCCCCTTCGGGGCTGTAGTCGACGGTGATGGTGACGGTGGTGGCCCGCCGGATCTCGGCGGGGGGAACGTCGATGTCGATGCTGAAGTCGCCGTCGCCTTCGAGGTTGACGGCCTCGACGAGCACCGAGTTGAGGTTGACCGTCATGGACCCCTCGGCGTCTCGGCTCAGGGGGGTGTAGGCACCCTCGAGGTGGATCTTCATGGATTCGACCGGACCGCCCAGGGTGGCCTGGGAGAAGCTCAGGGGCAGGTCCATGCGCCCGACCCCGGTCAGGCGGAGGCGTCCGAGCTGGAGTTCGTCGAAGGTGAAGCGCTTCTGGCGTTCGGCGGGGGCGTCGGCGGGATCGCCGGGACCGGTCCCGCTCGGGGCGGTGCCGGCGTCAGCCTGTCCGCCCGCGGCGGGGGCGGCGAAGGCCAGGGCCTCGGGGGTGAGCTCGGCGACGTCGAGGAAGGGTTCGGGTTCGCCGTCGCCGTCGAGGTCGACCAGGGGGGCGGTGCCGGGTCGGAGCTGACCCTCCACGCCGTCGGGGTCGAAGCGTTCGACGAGGACGTCGGAGCCGGCGGCCAGGGCGGCGTAGTCCGAGACCAGGGCCCGGGTCACGAGGCGGAGCTCGTCGCCGGTGCCGCCGATGGCGAGAACGGCCCCGCCCTGGTCGGTGGGGACGATACGGACGCCGGGTTCGAGGTCCTCGCTGATGACGATGGTGCGGGTGGTCGGTGAGTCGGGCACCGAGGGGACGCTGTCGGTGTGCCACAGGGGGTGCAGGGAGATCTCGGGCGCGCCCCCGATGGCGACCCGGCTGGCCGCCACCGCCATGTCGGCGGCGGCGGCGGCCTCGGCGAGGCTGGGCTCGACGGGTACCCGGATGTCGACGGTCTCCAACAGGCGGGGGAGGAAGGCACCGACGGTGGTGGGGGGCAGGGGATCGCCGGCGAGGACGAAGACACCCTGGCGGAAGTCGACGTAGGCGCCGAGGAGGCTGGTGGTGCAGGGCGGGTCCTCGCTGCGGAGGCGGTTGCGGAAGGTGATCCGGAGGTTGCCGTTCACCGGTTCGAAGTCGGAGATGTCCAGCTCGACCTCGATCGCCTCGTCCCGTTCGGTCCGGCCCGACAGCTGGAGGGCCCGGGCCGTGCCGCCCCGTCCGAAGTACTCGACGTAGCCCGTGTCGACGTCGGGCGACACCGTCATCGACGCCCGCATGCTCACGGGACGGAAGCCGTCGGGGATGGGGACGGTGATGACGGTCTCGTTGACCTCGCCGGCGAGGCGGAGGGCCTTGCCGATCTCGGTGACCTCGAAGGGCACGACCCACAGACCCTCGTCGACGCGGGTGACGTCGGGTTCGCCTCCGGTGAGGCGGCTGCCCAGGCGTACCCGGTCGACGGGATCGAGGTCGCTGAGCGAGATGGGATCGTCGAAGCCGCTGCGGCGGTACTCGAGCCCGCCCACCGTCTCGGTCGGGGGAGCGGGGTCGAAGCCCGCGGTGCCACCGGTCAGGGGTAGGCCCGTCTGCGGGGCCGTGTCGACGAAGACGTTCACGGTCCCGTCGCCGGTCACCACGGTGGCGGCGGGATCGGGCGATCCGGCGGCGGGGTCGGATCCGTCGGGGGTCTGAGCCGGGGCCCAGCGGGGGAGGGCGACGGCGCCGGTGGGACGGGAGGCCACCACGGCGACGGCGAGGGCGACGAGGACGTGGGCGACGAGGTGGGCGGTCCGCCCCTGTGCTCGCGTCGGCACCCGACACCTCCCCGTAGGACTCGTCGAACCGGACCGGTCGGTGCTCTTTTCGGCACCGGGCCGTTGGACTGGAGACGAGGTGGTCCGCGAGTGTCGGCCCGCCCACGCCGCTGGTGACGATGGTCCCGGGACCGACCGGTCGGACGGCGCATGGAGCCCACCGGCGGTGGTGCCGATCCTTCCTGCATGACGACCGTGCGTGGTGTGGTGCCGTTGAGCCGGCCGCGCGCGGCCCTGTGGAGCCGGATCCGGCACCTGGTCACCGACTCGCTCATCCGCAACAGCGTTCTGGTGATGACCACGACGGCGTTCAACTCCGCCGTCGGCTACCTCTACTGGATGGCGGCCGCCCGCCTCTTCGTCGACGACGAGGTGGGACGGGCGACGGCGGTGATCGCCGCCATGAACCTCACCGCCCTGGTCGCCAACCTGGGTCTCGGCACCGCCCTGGTGGCCAACCTCCCCTCGCGGCGTGACGACCGGGCCTGGTCCCGCAACGTCGTGGCCACCTTCGCCGTGGCCACGGTGAGTGGCCTGACCCTGGGAAGCGTGGTGGCCCTCGGTCTGCCCGTGGCCCTCGATTCCCTCCAGCCGATCTTCACCTGGCCCGTGCGGGGCCTGTTCGTCGCCGGCGTGACCCTGAGTGTGGTCTCGGTCGTCCTCGACGCCCTCTTCATCGCCGAGAGGCGGGCCGACGGCCTGTTCGCCCGCAACGCCTCGTTCACCTTCTTGAAGCTCCTGCTGCTGGTCCCGGCCGTCGTGTTGACGATCAACGGGGAGCGCTTCCTGGTGCTGAGCTGGGTGACGGGCCTGGTGGTGGCGTTGGCATGGGTGGCGGTGCTGCTCGTGCCCCGGATCCTGCGCCCCGTGCATCTGCGCCCGGGCGGGGTGGCCCGGGAGGCCCGGTGGGTGGTGCCCGGGGCGCTCGGCCACCACCTGGCCAACCTCGGCGGCCAGTTCCCCATGTTCCTGCTGCCCCTCATCGTCATCCACCGTTCGAGCGACGCCGCCAGTGCCTACTTCTACGTGACCTGGATGGTCGGCTCGATCTTCTTCATGGTCTCCAACGCCTCGTCGAACTCCCTGTTCGCCGAGGGGGCCCACGAGCCGAGCGCCCTGAACCGCCAGCTCCACCGGTGCCTGCGCCTCGTCGGCCTGATCCTGGTGCCGGCCATGCTCGGCGCCGTCGTCTTCGGTCGCCTGATCCTGTCCCTGTTCGGGGCCAACTACGCCCGGGCCGGGTATCCCCTCCTGCTCCTGCTCGTCGTGTCGGCCGTCCCCGACGGCATCACCAACATCTGGGTGAGCCGGTGGCGGGTGATGGGCTGGGTCGGTCGGGTGGCCGTGCTCAACATCGTCATGGCCGTCGTCGCCTTGGGTGTGGCCTGGGTGTTCGTCCCCACGGTGGGCATCGAGGGCGCGGGCTGGGCCTGGATCATCGCCCAGTCGAGTGGGTGTCTGTTCATCGCCGGGGTCGAGGTGGTCCACCGTCTCCGCCGTCGCCCGACCATCGCCGAGACGGTCCTGGAGGTGGCGGCGTGAGGATCCTCACCCTGGCCGAGTTCTACCCGCCCGTCATCGGGGGCCTGGAGCGTCACGCCCAGCGTCTGAGCCACGAGCTGGTGCGGCGCGGCCACGAGGTGGAGGTGGTGACCCTGTCCTCGGGTGACCTGCCCCGCCACGACGACGACGACGGCATCCCGGTCACCCGGGTCGGGGGCTGGCGTCGGATCCTCGACCGCTTCTACGAGGACCAGGGGCGGGGCTTTCACCCGACCACCGTCGATCCCGGTGTGCGTCGGGAGGTGGCCGAGGTCGTGGAGCGCTTCCGCCCCGACGTCGTCCACGTCCACGGGTGGATCCTGTACGCCGCCTTGACCCGGCGGCGCCGCGACGGTCACGCCGTGGTGGTGTCGATGCACGACTTCGGGTTGGCGTGCCCCAAGCGCAACCAGCTCCACCACGAGCGCGAGCTGTGCGCCCGGCCGGGTCCCGTCCGCTGCCAGGTGTGCGCCGTGGGCCACTACGGGGTGGTGAAGGGGGTGGGCCTGACCACCGGTCTGCGCCTGTCGACCCCGCTCCACGCCCGGGCCGACCGCTATGTGGCGGTGTCGCGGGCGGTGAAGCGCTTCGTGGAGAAGGCCGGCGCCAACCGGGATGTGCCGGTGGAGGTGGTGCCGAACTTCTTCGACCCCTCCGGGGCCCGGGCGGCGATCGGGGCGCCCCGCCCCGCCTGCGTGCCCGTCGAGGGTCCCTACGTGTTGTTCGTGGGTGCCCTGAACGCCTTCAAGGGGGTCCACCTGCTCATCGACCTGTGGCGACGTCGCCGCCCCGCCGCCGAACTCGTCCTGCTCGGCAACCGGCGGGCCGACACCCCCGATCCGGCGTCCCTGCCCCCGGGGGTCCGCATGACCGTCGACGTCGCTCACTCCGACGTCATGGCGGCCTTCGCCAACTGCGAGATGGCGGTCTCGCCCTCGCTGGGTCCCGACGCCTGCCCGACCACGGTCCTGGAGGCCATGGCCCTGGCCAAGCCGGTCATCGGCACCGACATCGGCGGCATCCCCGACCTCGTGGTGCACGGGCGCACCGGGATCATCGTGCCGCCCCGCGACGGCGACGCCGTGGGTGACGCCGTCGAGGCCCTCCTCACCAGTCCCGCCCTGGCGGCTTCGTACGGGCGGGCGGGCGAGGCCCACGCCGAGAACTTCACCGTCGGGGCGGTCGCCGACCGTCTCGAGGGCGTCTACGCCCGGGCGATCGCCCGACGACGCGCCGGCGGACGCGAACCGCGCCCGTCCCGTTCCCCCGACCGGGCGGAAGCGGCGCGGCCGGGGTCCGCCCCCGAGACGTCCGCGTCCGCCGCATCCGTCACCTGACCCGACCGGGAGGTCCTCATGGTCGCCGTCGCCCACCGTCCGAGCCCCACCGAGCCGGCCCGCATCGTGGCGCCGGCCACCATCAGTGTCGTCATCTGCGCCTACACCCTCGAGCGCTGGGACGACGTCGCACGCGCCATCGGGTCACTGCGCACCCAGAGCCGACGGCCCGACCAGGTCGTGCTCGTCATCGACCACAACGACGAGATGCTCGAACGGGCCGCGGACGCCTTCGCCGCCGAGACGGCTTTCCCGCTCGACGTGGTCGCCAACACGGCCGGTCGGGGCCTGTCGGGTGCCCGCAACACCGGCATCGAGTGGGCGTGGGGCGAGGTGGTCGCCTTCCTCGACGACGACGCGGCGGCGGGCCCGAACTGGGTCGACGGTCTGCTCACCGCCTATGCCGACCCCACGGTGGCCGGTGTGGGCGGCGGGGCCACGCCCGATTGGGGCGGGGAGGGGGCGCCGGCCTGGTTCCCCGAGGAGTTCGGTTGGGTGGTCGGGTGCTCGTACCGGGGCCTGCCCGAGACGGCCGACGAGGTGCGCAACTTCATCGGCTGCAACATGTCGTTTCGCCGTGAGGTGTTCTGGGACGTGGGCGGCTTCACCGAGGGCATCGGCCGGGTGGGTCGCAAGCCGGTCGGGTGCGAGGAGACCGAGTTCTGCATCCGGCTCCGCCACCGTCACCCGGGCGCCCGCCTGGTGTTCGATCCCGAACTCGACGTCCGCCACCGGGTCAGCCCCGATCGGCGGGCCTGGCGCTACTTCCGGAGCCGGTGCTACAGCGAGGGCCTGTCGAAGGCGGTCGTGGCCCGCAACGTGGGGGCGGGCGACGGTCTGGCCAGTGAGCGGGCCTACACCACCCGGGTGCTGCCCGGCGGGGTCCTGCGGGGCCTGGCCGCCGGCCTGGGCGGCGACACGCGGGGCTTCCGACGGGCCGGCGCCATCGTCGCCGGCCTCGCCCTCACCTCGCTGGGCTATCTGAGGGGTCGACTGGCGAGACCCAGCCTGGGATGATGACGGGCCAGCCGCCCTGTCCGTCGACCACGACCGGAGGCCGAAAGTGGCCGAACGCGCACTGATCGAGGGTCGTCCCGTCCTCGTCGTCATCGACATCCAGGGGGGAGAAGGCGCCGTCGGTGCCGAGGGTCCCGCCATCCCGCTGATGCCGGGCTACGACGCGGCCCTGGCCCGGGCCCCCGAGCTGGTGGCCGCCGCCCGCACCCACGGAATTCCCGTCGTGTTCTTCCAGGAGGCCCACCGCCGCGACCTCGTCGACTTCGGCCGGGAGCTCGACGGGGTGGAGGGCGTGCACCTCCTCGAGGGCGATCCGGGCACCGAGCTCGACCCCCGCCTCGGCGTCGGCCCCGAGGACTATGTCATCCGCAAGCGTCGCTACTCGTGCTTCTTCGGTACCGACTTCGAGATCCTGCTGCGGGGGCTGGGCGCGGAGACCCTGTTCCTCATCGGTGGACACACCGACGTGTGTGTGCACTACACCTTCGTCGACGCCCACCAGCGTGACTACCACTGCCGGGTGGTGGAGGACTGTGTGGCGGGCTCGAGTGTCCGTGCCCACGAAGCCGCTCTCGAGGCGATGGCCTACCTCCAGAGCCGGGCCCGGTGCACGGTCGACGAGGTTCTCGCCGCCTTCGCCGCTCACGCCGCGCGCGGCGCGCCGTCACAGGGAGTCGAGTCCGGCGCGTAGGGCGGCGAGGCCCGAGCGGTCGATGCAGTAGCGGGTACGGGGTCCCTCGATCTCACCGCGCACGAGTCCGGCCTCGCGCAGTATCCGCAGATGCTCCGACACCGTGGACTGGGCGAGAGGGAATTCGGCCACCAGCTCGCCCGTGACGCAGGCGTCCCGCTCGGCGAGGACCCGCAGGATGGCGACACGGGCGGGATGCCCCAGGGCTTTGGCCAGGGTGGCCAGGGTGGCGTCGTCGGGGACGGCGACCGCCTCGGGGGCGGGCGGCGTCGCACAGACCTCGTCGCCGACGCCGCTGCCGGAGGCGGGGGTCTCGCCGGCGTCGGACGCTGCTGGTGGTGCGGGCATGGTCGTCATGATGACGTATTCGGGCGGCGTTCGCCGTCGGTGACGGGCGGGGCGTGGGGACGGAGATCGTCGGTGCCGGGATAGAAGCGTCGGCGGGCCCGGAGGGCGACGTAGACGAGGCCGACGAGGACGGGTACCTCGATCAGGGGTCCCACCACCCCGGCGAGGGCCTGGCCCGACGAGACCCCGAACACGCCGATGGCGACGGCGATGGCCAGCTCGAAGTTGTTGCCCGCCGCGGTGAAGGCGATGGAGGCGTTGCGCTCGTAGGGGAAGCCGAGGCGGACCCCCAGCAGGAAGGCTCCGCCCCACATGACGGCGAAGTAGGCGACCAGGGGCACGGCGATGCGGGCCACGTCGAAGGGGGCGGAGGTGATGGCGTCGCCCTGGAGGGCGAAGAGGATCACGACGGTGAACAACAGGCCGTACAAGGCGACGGGTCCGATGCGGGGCAGGAAGGTGTTCTCGTACCAGTCGACGCCGCGGCGGGACTCGCCGACGAGACGCGTCACGGCCCCGGCCACCAGGGGTATCCCGAGAAAGACGAGCACCGACCTGGTGATCTCCCAGACGGTCACGTCGATGCCGGAACTGTCGAGGCCGAGCCAGCCGGGGAGCAGCTCGAGGTAGAAGTAGCCCAGAAGGGAGTAGGCGGCGATCTGGAACACGGAGTTGATGGCGACGAGCACGGCGGCCAGTTCGCGGCTGCCGCACGCCAGCTCGTTCCAGATGAGCACCATGGCGATGCAGCGGGCGAGGCCCACGATGATCAGACCCGTGCGGTAGGCGGGCAGGTCGGGCAGAAAGATCCAGGCCAGGGTGAACATCAGGGCTGGTCCGACGACCCAGTTGAGGACCAGGGACAGGGTCAGGGAGCGGGGCTCGATCTCCCCGCCGATACGGCTGTAGCGCACCTTGGCCAACACGGGGTACATCATCGCCAGCAGGCCGATGGCGATGGGGAGCGAGACGGTGTCGATCTTCACCCGGTCGAGGGTGTCGTCGAGTCCGGGGAGGAGGCGACCGAGTAGGAGGCCGGTGACCATGGCGAGTCCGATCCACGCCGGCAGGTAGCGGTCGAGGGTCGAGAGGCGGCGGGTGACGGTGGCGGCGCCGTCGGCGGTCATCGACGGGGTGGGTACCGGTGGTGCGTCGGACATGGCGGGAAGGGTAGCCGGCGGTGATCGGAGATCGTCGATCAGCGATATATCGCCGACTTGCGAGTCCTGCACATCTGTTCAATACTGCTGAACATGCGTTCAGCTCCCTCGGCCGAGGCGTGGCGTGACCCCCGAGGGGCCTCGACCGCCGACCGTCTCGTGGTCACCGCCTGCCGCCTCGTCGCCGAACACGGCGAGGACGCCACCAGCTTGCGGGCGGTGGCCCAGGCGGCGGGCTGTTCCCCCTCGCTCGTCGTGCACCACTTCGGGTCGCGGGCCGGCCTGCTCGAGGCCTGCGACCGGGCCGTGGTCGCCCTGCTCGACGAGGCGCTCGCTCCCCTCCTGAACGGCGCCGATCCCGGTACCTCCAGCGTCGAATCCGTCGCCGGTGCCCTTCTGGCCGCGGCCGACGACGATCCGGTCCTGGCCTACGCCCTGCGGAGCCTCACCGAGGGCGGCCGGGCCGGGCACCACCTCTTCGTGGCCCTCTTCGAGCACGCCCGCCGCCTGGAGGAC
>RFFY01000704.1 GCA_003697065.1 Actinomyces sp.
CCCCACCGGAACCCGGTGACACCATGACCCCCCCGACCAACCCCCTCACCCACTGGCGACGCCTCGACGAGGCCCGTCGCCTGACCCTCGCGATCGTGGGGTGCCTGGCCTTCGCTCTGGTGCTGGCCGCTCTCGTGTGGGTGGAGGCGGGGCGCTACTCGGATGAGGCGGCGGCCGAGACCGACCGGGCGCGCCAGTGGGAGGTCCAACGGGCCCGGGTCGAGGCCCTGGCGGGCGGGCCGGCGGCCTCGATCGACGATCTCGTGCGTGGCTTCGATGTGGCGCCACTCGCCGACGATCCCCGGGCGGGGGAGCTGGCGGACCGGGCCGTCGCCCTCGCCTCCGGTGCCGCGACCACCGACACCTGGGAGACCCTCGCCGCCGACGTGGCAGCAGAGGCGGAGGCCGCCGGGTCCGCCGTCCCGGCCGAGCGGGGAGCCTTCGTGGTCCGCCTGCGGGCGGGCGCGGTCGTGGCGTCGGCGGTGTTCGTGGCCGCCGTGTGGCTCCTCATCGTGCCCCTCATCGGCTCGATCTCGCGGACCCGACGTCGCCTCGAGACGGCTCGCCGTGAGGAGCTGACGCGGAACCGGGTGCGTGACCTGGCCTCGCGGGTGGCCGAGGGTCTCGACGTCGCCGAGACCGAAGAGGAGGCACGAGCCGTCGTGTCGCGTGCCCTCGACCGGATGTCGTCGAGACCGGTGGAGGTCCTCCTCGCCGATTCGTCCCGCGCCCATCTCGAGCGGGCCGTGACCCATCCCCGCCTCGGCGGCCCCGGCTGTGATGTCTCGTCGCCGTGGGGATGCCCGGCGGTCCGACGGGCCCGGACCATGATCTACGCCCGCAGCGACGACCTCGACGCCTGCCCCCACCTCGACCAGCGGCCGGACGGGGCCTGTTCGGCGGTCTGTGTCCCCCTGACCTTCCTCGGCGACGCCCTTGGGGTGCTGCACCAGGTCGGCCCCGTCGCTGAACCCCCCGACCCGGTCGAGGTCGAGACCCTCGAGACGATCGCCTCGGAGACCGCGGTGCGGCTCGGGACCATGCGCAAGATCGCCCGTATCGAGCTCCAGGCCCGCCTCGATCCGGTGACGGGACTGCCGAACCTCCGGGCGACCCGCGAGGAGCTCGCCCGCGTCCTTCTCGAACCCGGTGACGCCATCGTGGCCCTGATCGCACCCGAGGACTTCGGTGAGCTGGTGGCGGCGGGCGACGCCGCCGTCGACCGCGCCCTGCGCCTGATGGCCAACGCCGTGAACGAGGTGGCCTTCGACGCCTTCGCCGGGCGCCTGCGGGGTGGCCAGGTCGTGATCGTGTGGCGGGGTGTGGATCCCCACCTCGCCCGCTCCCGCTGCCGCGCCCTCGCCGCATCCCTGGCGGGCGACTCGGCCCGCACGGGGCGGGAGGTCACCGTGGCGTGGGCGGTGGTGCGCGCCGGAGGCCACGACGACGTCGACGCCCTGGTGGCCCACCTCCACGATCGCCTCGGCCGCGACACCCGTCGCGAACAGGGCGCCGGCCGCGCCGAGGACGCAGACGACGCCGACCAGCGCTACCCTGCCGCCGGACACGCCACGACGGACACTGCTCCGGCGGGGGCGGAGGCGACCGGAGGGCGGTCCGGAGCGGGCTGACGTCACCGGCGGCGGGGATTGCACCGGCCACGTTGCCGGTCGGAGGCGCCCCGCCTATCGTTGGCACTCGGCATCAGCGAGTGCTAACACCCAGTCGGAGGACCGAATGAACCTCAAGCCCCTCGAGGACCGTATCGTCGTGCGTCCCAGCGAAGCCGAGGAGACCACCGCCAGCGGTCTGGTCATCCCCGACACGGCCAAGGAGAAGCCCCAGCAGGGCGAGGTCCTGGCCGTCGGTCCCGGTCGGCGTTCGGAGCAGACCGGCGAGGTCATCCCCGTCGACGTCGCCGTCGGCGACACCGTCGTGTACTCCAAGTACGGCGGCACCGAGATCACCGTCGAGGGCGAGGACCTGCTCATCCTCAACGCCCGCGACGTCCTCGCCAAGCTCGCCTGATCCGGCGCCGCTCCGCCGCGCCCTCGTCCCCCTTTTCCATCCCGTACCCGAGGTACATCCATGCCCAAGATCCTGAAGTTCGACGACGAGGCGCGCCGCGGCCTCGAAGCCGGTGTCGACAAGCTGGCCAACGCGGTCAAGGTCACCCTCGGCCCCAAGGGCCGCAACGTGGTGCTCGACAAGAAGTGGGGTGCGCCCACGATCACCAACGACGGTGTGTCGATCGCCAAGGAGATCGAGCTC
>RFFY01000705.1 GCA_003697065.1 Actinomyces sp.
AGGCTCCAGGCGACGACGAGGTCGGTGGCGGGATCGCCGACGGTGAGATCGCCGAAGTCGAGCACCCCGACGAGGCGTCCGTCGACCACGACCAGGTTGGCGGGGTGGAGGTCGCCGTGGATGAGCACGCCCGGCCCGACGGCGGGGGGTGCCGCCGTCGCCGCCTCCCACACGGCGGCGAGGACGGCCGGGTCCTCACGGTGCCGCGTCGACACCCGCGCCAGCCGTTCGCGGGTGATGGCGTCGCGCCCGGTGAGCGGGCCGCCCCGCCAGGGGTTGGCCGGGGCGCCCCGTGGGTCGAGGGACCACAGGGCCGCGAGGAAGGCGGCGAGCGTGTCGGCGGCCTGCCCGGTCGGGTGCACCGCCTCGCTCAGGGCGTCGCTGCCGGGGATCCAGCGGCAGATGCTCCAGGACCACGGGTAGCCGCGTCCGGGGCCTCCGAGCCGGACGGGGACGGGCACGGCGAGCGGAACGGCGGCGGCGATACGGGGGACGAGCGCCGCCTCGTGGACGACGTGGCTGGCGGCGAGAGCGCGACGGGGCAGGCGGACGACGAGCCGATCGCCGAGCCGGAAGGCGGCGTTGTCCCAGCCCGAGGCGACCGGGCGCAGGGACAGATCGGCGAGGTCGGGGTGCTGGTCGGCCAGCAGCCCGGCCACGAGGGACACGTCGATGGTGACCTCCGCCGGGGGTGCGCCGTCACCGGCGGGTCGGCGAGAGGGCTCCGTGGTGTCGTCGACCATCGCTCAGCCCGGGGCCAGTCCTGCGGAGGATGAATCTCTCGTGGTCGATGTCAGGCTAAGGCGGGCGTGTCTGATGCCGTCGAGTCCGGGAGTCCTTGCGGAGATCGATCCCACGGGCATGTGTGAGCTGCTGGTCGGCTTGCCCGATGTCGGCGTGATCGGGGTCGATGATGCCGGGCCGGGTCGGCTGGTCGTGGTGGTCGCTGTGCGGGAGGAACGGCCGAGCTGTGGCCAAGCCTCCAACGGCCCAGCCGAGGCCATCAACAACCTCG
>RFFY01000706.1 GCA_003697065.1 Actinomyces sp.
GCGTCACCGTCGTGGACGTCGACGAGGTGGCGGCACAGGTCCTGGATCCGCTTGGCCATCGAGGCGGGAAAGCGGTGCAGGGCGGGCTTGGTGCGCACGAGCTCGACGAACTCGTCGGGATCGGTGTCGGCGATGCGGGCGGCGTCGAGCGGCCCGCCGAGGCGGTCGACGAGGCGGGCCGGGCCCATGAACGCCCACTCCATCGGGATCTGCTGGTCGAGCAGCATGCCGATGAGCAGGGCGAGGGGATCGGTGTTGAGGAGGCGGTCGGCGTCGGGATCGCCGGTGATGGCCAAGGTGCCGGTCATGACGTCCGAATCTAGTCGCCGGCACCGGCCACCCCGAGGGCGTGGCGGTCCGGCGGCGCGGATCAGGAGTCGGGCCGGGGGCCGCCGCGGTGGCCGGGCCAGCGACTCCCGCCGATGACGTCGGCGTGGGGCCAGAAGGCGTCGGGGTCGAGGGTCCCGGCGTCGCTGATCTCGCGGGCGGTGACCGCCTTGTGGACCAGACGGGCCGAGATGAGCTCCTCACAGGGCAGGAGGCGGGCCACCGGATCCCACGGGGAGTCCAGGAGGCGCAGGGTCCCGTCGACGGCCTCGACGTGGGTCTCGCGGCTGGTGGTGGCCACGTCGACCACGTGGGGAGGGAAGTCGTAGCTCTTTTCGGCCCCGCCGATGGCGCGGGAGTACTTGGTCCACCACTCGTGTTCGGTTCGTGCGTCGGGGGCCGGGTCGACCGGTCCGGTGACCACCCCGTCGAAGGTGACGAAGGTGTAGCCCTGGTGGGTGGCGCGGGCGTGGACCTCGTCGCCGAGGCGCCAGTAGCGGATCGTGCAGGGGAACTTGGGCTGACCGTTGAGCTCGCCGCTGATGAAGATGGCGGCCTCCTGGTCGATGCCGAGCCCCAGGGTGTACCAGCCCTCGGTGCCCTGCCAGGTGGCGGGGACCTTGATGCTGATGCCGTACTCGGGTTCGCCCTGCACCGGCACGCAGTAGACCCCGATCTGGACCCGGTCGTCGACGGCTCCCAGGCCCGGGGGCAGGAGGGGTGCGGTGGCCCCCTCGCGGGTGCGGTAGTCGATGACGAGCTTGGGCCAGCCGGCGATGTCGGCGGGTCGGATCATCGGTGCGTCGCTCATGTCTCCCCCTCGCTGCCCGGCAGCCTCTCCGCGGCACCGGGTGTGTGGCGCGTCCAGCCGATGCTCGCGCAGCGGGGGCACCAGGTCGAAACGACAGGGGCGAGGCGGCCCCGGCCGCTCAGTCGTGGGCGCCGGCGTCGGGGTGGGCCGGATCGGGGGAGTCGGGGTCGATGCCGTGGCGGGCGATGGCGTCGGCGACCTCGCCCGGGCTCGCCTTGCCCTCGCGGGCGAGGGCGTCGAGCACGGCGACGACGAGATGGCCGGCGTCGACCTCGAAGAAGCGACGCAGGGCCTCGCGGGTGTCGGAGCGGCCGAAACCGTCGGTGCCCAGGACGTGATAGGGCCGGGGCACCCAGCGCGTGACCTGGTCGGGCACCGCGGTCATCCAGTCGGTGACCGCCACCACCGGTCCCTCGCCTGCGCCGAGGCGGGAGGTGACGAGGGGAACGCGGCGCTCCCCGTCAGGGTGGAGCCGGTTGTGGCGCTCGGCGGCCAGGGCGTCGGCCCGCAGGCGCTTGTAGGACGTGGCGCTCCACAGATCGACGGCCACGTCGTGGTGCTCGGCCAGCAGGGCCTGGGCCTCCCGGGCGGCGGCGTGGGCGGGACCGGAGAACACGATGGTGGCCCGTCGGGAGCCACCCTCGGGCCCGGCGTCCCAGCGGTACAGACCCCCGACGATGTCGTCGTCGGTCACGTGGTCGGGGCGGGGCGGCTGTTCGTAGTTCTCGTTGTAGATGGTGATGTAGTAGTAGACGTCGTCGCCGTCGGCGGCCCGCTCGGGATACATGCGGGCCAGGCCGTGGCGCACGATGGCCGCCAGCTCGTAGGCGAAGGCGGGGTCGTAGGCCTCGCAGGCGGGGACGGTCGAGGCCAGGACGTGGCTGTGGCCGTCCTGGTGCTGGAGCCCCTCGCCGAGCAGGGTGGTGCGCCCGGCGGTGGCGCCCATGAGAAAGCCCCGGGCCCGGGCGTCGGCGGCGGCCCACAACAGGTCGCCCACCCGCTGGAAGCCGAACATCGAGTAGAAGGTGTAGAAGGGCACCATCGGAACCCCGGTGTTGGCGTAGGAGGTCGCCGCCGCGATCCAGCTGGCGGTGGCACCCGCCTCGGTGATGCCCTCCTCGAGGATCTGGCCGTCGGCCGACTCGGTGTAGGACAGGAGCAGCTCGTGGTCGACCGGCTCGTAGAGCTGGCCGAAAGGGGCGTAGATCCTGAACTCGCGAAAGAGCGAGTCCATGCCGAAGGTGCGGGCCTCGTCGGGCACGATCGGCACCACCCGTGCCCCCATGTCCCGGTCGCGCATGAGGTCGCGCAGCAAAGCGGTGAAGGCCATGGTGGTCGACACGGCCCGACCCGAGGAGCCCTTGGCCAGCTCGATGAAGGGATCGGCGGCCGGACGGGCGATGGGTCGCCGGTCGCGGACGACCCGGTGGGGGAGGGGTCCGTCGAGGGCCTTGCGCCGCTCGAGCATGTAGCGCAGCTCGGTGCTGTCGGGGTCGGGTCGGTAGTAGGGCGGGATCCCGTCCTCGAGCGACTCCTCGGGGATCTCGTCTTCGAGATGGAGGCGGGCCCTCAGCTCGAGGAGCTGGTCCTTGGTCATCTTCTTGATCTGGTGGGTGGCGTTGCGGCCCTCGAAGCCGCGTCCCAGGGTCCAGCCCTTGATGGTCTTGGCCAAGATGACGGTGGGCTGGCCCGTGACCTCGGTGGCGGCCTTGAAGGCGGCGTAGAGCTTCTGGTAGTCGTGCCCGCCCCGGGGCAGGTCGCGCAGCTCGTCGTCGCTGAGGTGCTCGACGAGCTTGCGGAGTCGGGGATCGGGTCCGAAGAAGTGCTCCCGGATGTAGGCGCCCGACTCGGTGGCGTAGCGCTGGTACTCGCCGTCGACGGTCGAGTTCATCTTGTTGACCAGCACCCCGTCGACGTCACGTTGGAGCAGCTCGTCCCACTTCGAGCCCCAGATGACCTTGATGACGTTCCAGCCCGCCCCCCGGAACACACCCTCGAGTTCCTGGATGATCTTGCCGTTGCCGCGGACAGGCCCGTCGAGACGCTGGAGGTTGCAGTTGACCACCCAGATGAGGTTGTCGAGCCCCGAGCGGCCGGCCAGCGAGATGGCGCCCAGGGTCTCGGGCTCGTCGGTCTCGCCGTCGCCGAGGAAGCACCACACC